>NZ_JAWLRY010000017.1:0-42995 GCF_033142325.1 Rhodococcus sp. IEGM 1370
GCCCGGTGCGATACCGAGCCCAGGCCCTCGCGGCCTAGGATTTCCATTAACCGGTCCAACCCACGGGGACCAGTGCAATGCAATGTGCCATTCACGCAGCGGACCCCAGTGGGTGAATGAACCACTGCACCGGTCAGACGTATGCAGTGGTCCATTGACGCAGCTGGGGTGAGCCCTAGGCGCTGAGCAACCTCGCGCAACGCAGTAGACCCAGGTGACTGTAGGCCTGGGGATGGTTGCCGAGTGATCGTTCGGCGATGGGGTCGTATTCCTCACTGAGCAGTCCGGTGGGGCCTGCGGCACTGACGAGTTGGGCGAACAGGGCCTCGGCCTCGGCGCGTTGTCCCACCAGCAGGTAGGCCTCCACGAGCCAGGCGGCGCAGAGATGGAAGCCGCCCTCGCCGCCGGGCAGACCGTCGTCGTGGCGGTAGCGGTAGACCGTCGAGCCGCTGCGCAGTTCGGCTTCGGTGGCAGTGACGGTGGCCGCGAAGCGGGGGTCGGCCGGGTCGATCAGTCCGGACAATCCGATGAACAGCGTCGCGGCGTCGAGGTCGGTGCCGTCGTACGCGGCGGTGAAGGACTGCACTTCCTCGTTCCAGCCGTTGGCGAGTACTTCCTCGCGGATGGTGTCGCGCAACGATGCCCAAACGGGTTCTGTTGTACGACCGAAGGTTTCGGCCAGACCGATGGCGCGATCGACGGTGATCCAACCCATCACCTTGGAGTAGACGTGGTGCCGGGGGTTGTCTCGAATCTCCCAGATGCCGTGGTCGGGCTCGAACCAGCGACGCTCGACGGCCTCGACCATGGCGCGGACGAGTTCCCAATCGTCGTCGGACAGGCCGTTTTCGGAACCCTTGGCCTTGCGTGCGTGGGCGAGGGCGGAGACCAGTTCGACGATCGGGCCGAAGACGTCGAGCTGAACCTGTTGATTCGCAGCATTTCCCACGCGCACCGGACGCGAGCCGGCATAGCCGGGCAGCTCGTCGATGACAGCCTCTGGCGGTAGCCCGAGACCCCAGATGGTGTAGAGCGGGTGCAGACGCTCGGGGCCGGAGACCGACTCGAGTACCCCGTGGATCCAGGAGAGGTAGTTCTCGGCCTCGGCCGTCGACCCTACGTCGACCAGCGCGGCTGCGGTGAGTGCGGCGTCGCGCAGCCAGCAGTATCGGTAGTCCCAGTTGCGCACTCCGCCGATGTCTTCGGGTAGCGAGGTGGTGGCTGCGGCCATGATCGAGCCGGACTCCGCGTGGACGAGGCCGCGGAGGGTCAGTGCCGATCGCTTCATCAGATCGCGCTTGAGCGGCGGCAGGTCCAGGCCGTCGGCCCAGTCCTTCCAGTACGCCTCCGACGCGCGGCGACGCTCCACCTCGTCCCACGGGTGCTCGCTCAGATCGTCTGTGCCGAGCCGCAATTCGAGAACAATCGGCCCGTTCGACGGATCGACCTCGGCGTGCGCGGCCTGCTGCGAACCGTCGGAAACGATGTTCCAGGTGACGCCGGGACTGCGCAGCACCATCGGATCTGCCGTACCGAGAATGCGCAGGCCGTCGACATCGGGTTCGAGTGAGGCCCAGGCTTTTCCGAACTCCGGACGCGGCGCGAACGTCACCACGGCGGTGGCCTTGCCGGTGATGACGCGGGTCAGCGCGGTCTGGCCCTGGCCGATGTCGTGCGGCAGATAATCGGTGACCTGCAGGCTGGCCCACTTGGTCTGCACCGTCATCGTGCCGTCCACGTACTGCTGACTCAACGGAAGCGATGCGCGGGTGGGTCCGACGCTGAAGTGGCCTGCCTGATCGCCGCCGAGCAGATGTGCGAACACGGCTGCAGAATCGGGTTCGGGGTGGCACAGCCAGGTGACGTCGGCGTCGGGGGTCAGCAGGGCAACGGTATTGGGGCTGGCCAACATCGTCAGTCGTTCGATGCGCGGGGCGTCGGCTCCCGAAAGCCACTGTCGTCGCTCCTCGAGCAGGAATGCCAGGGCGAGCGCGACCTGCTCGGTGCTGTCGATGCGAAATTCCGCGAGCGTGTCTCCCGGTCCGATCTTGACGCCGATGTCCGGCCCGTGCAGGTGTCCGAAGGCCTTCTCGTCGGTGACGTCGTCGCCGAAAAAGACTGCGGCAGTAGCGGCTTCCTGGTGACGAAGGATGTCGAGGGCGACACCCTTGTCGGTGACGATGACTGCCAGTTCGATGACGGATTTGCCCTCGGTGACCTGAACGCCGTCCCGCGCCGCCGCACCGGATCGCACTGCTGCGAGGGCTTCGTCACCGGCGGCGGTCTCGGCGTTGCGGACGTGCAGCGCGACGCTGGCCGGCTTGGTCTCGATGCTGACGCCGGGATGGGCGTCGGCGATGGCCTGCAGTTCGCCGGTGATGACGGTGAGGAGCTTCTTGGCGTTGTCGTCGATGGCGTTGACGAACCCGGCGTCGAACTCGCTGCCGTGGCTGCCCACCAGCTGTACCTCGGACGGCAGGCGCGAGAGGATCGCGAGATCGCGGAGGGCACGTCCGGAGATGACGGCGGCGTTGGTGCCGGCGAGGGAGGCGAGGCCGCGCATGGCGCTGACCGACTCGGGGTGCGGGAAGGCCTTCTGCGGGTCGGAGACGATCGGCGCCATGGTGCCGTCGTAATCGGACGCGACGAGCAGACGCGGAGTCCGAGCTACTCCAACGAGCGCGCGGCGAAGTTCGAGCGGCAATTCGAGAGCAGTCACCCGTCGAATCTAGGCGATGAACCCCGCCTCGGCGTACCTGGCTTTGTGCGCGGGATGTATCACTGCTGGTCGGGGACCAGACCGGGCGACGGAGTCACACCGGAGGCCGCCGACATCGAGGCGGCGGACTTGGTGACGATGGCCAACATGGCTCGCTGGGCGCCGTCGGCGTCGCCGGATTGGATCGACGACGCCACCACGCCGTGCAGTCGGATCGCCTCCGGGTCGGCTTGGCGGGACATCAGGGCGTGGCGGGTGCGGCCCGCGAGCACCTCCACGACGATGTCGGACATCGACCGCAGCATCGGGTTGCCGGAGGCCGCGAGCAACGTGCGATGGAAATTGCTGTCGTGTTCGAGGTAGGCGTCGGAGTCGGCGGCCCGGGACGTCGACGACATTCCGATGACGGCGGCCGTCAGCGCGCCGCATTGCTCGGGTGTTGCTCGATGCGCAGCGAGCTTGGCTGCCAAAGGCTCGATCCCCGAACGTAATTCGCTGAGCAGCAGCAACTGCTCGGCGCGGGCAGGCCCGGCCAGTTGCCAGCGGATGACCACGGGGTCCAGGGAGTTCCAGTTCTGCGAGCCCTGCACGGTGATCCCCACGCGTCGACGCACGGTGAGCAACCCCAGCGATTCCAGGACGCGAACCACTTCCCGGACGACGGTCCGCGACACGGTGAACCGCACCGCGACGTCGTCGGCCGAGATTCGGGTCCCGCTCGGGATCGCGCCGCTCACGATGTCGCGACCGAGCTCGTCGAGCACCGAATCGTGCAGCTGGCGGAAGTCGTTGGTCTCGCTCATGTCCGACCGATCGTCCCACGCCTTGCCCGGTTTCTCGCGTCTGTCCGGTCCACCCGAGCGTGATGGAGCAGTATCGAGGGATGGCAGCGCAGACGACAGGCAGAGCACATCATCCGGTTCTCGTGGTGATGGGAGTGTCCGGATCGGGTAAATCCACAGTGGCGGGCATCCTCGCCGGAGCATTGAAATGGGACCTGCAAGAGGGCGACGACCTGCACCCGGACGCCAACGTGGCGAAGATGGCGTCGGGTCAGCCACTGACCGACGAGGACAGGTGGCCATGGCTCGACGTGATCGCGGAGTGGATCACCGAGCACACCTCCACCGGTCGATCGGGAATCGTCACGTGCTCGGCACTCAAGCGGTCGTACCGAGACGTGCTGAGCGCCGCATCGAGGGACGGGGCCGAGGTGATCTTCGTGCATCTGGCCGGCACCAAGGACCGAATCAGCGGACGCCTCAATGCTCGGATGGATCACTTCATGCCGTCCTCGCTGCTCGACACGCAGATCTCGACCCTCGAGCCACTCGGTGACGACGAAAACGCGATCGTCGTCGACATCGGACCGCCGCCGACCAAGATCGCCGAGCGCATTCTGGTCGAGCTCGAAAAGCGTGCGGGCATGTCGGAGAGTCACTGATCGCCGTTTCGTATCTGCCACGGGGGATCAATGTGATTTCCAGTCGGTCTGACTGCGGCAATGCGACATTCATTCGGACCCTGGGGCCGCAAACGGGGCGCAGATCTGCTGACGGCTGCTCTGAACGTGCACATTTCAAGCAAGCGCGCTTGCTTTTAAGTACTACGAATGACCGAAAGGACTTGTAAAAGTATGACGAATGCGAGATAGTGAGCTTGTTCACTTTTTCAGTGAGGAGACAGCTCATGGTGCGAGGCGCACCCGCCAGGCCGGTCCAACTTCCCGTTCCCAACGCAGACGTCTGGGACTGGCAACTCGACGGTCTGTGTCGCGGATTGGACTCGTCCGTGTTCTTCCATCCCGAAGGTGAACGAGGCCGCGCTCGAACCTCGCGTGAGAAATCCGCCAAGCAGGTCTGCGGCCGCTGCCCGGTACTCGAACAGTGCCGCCAGCACGCCCTCGAGGCGAACGAGCCCTACGGCGTATGGGGCGGAATGTCCGCACACGATCGCGCCGACTTCTACCGCGGAGCCGTTCGTACCGCTTGATCTCTGAGCGGGCTCGGTGCGGTGGCAGTGGGGGATTGTGGCAAATGCGCGCGCATTCGCCGGGCGCGTTCGCAATTGTCAACGCTCGCATAGCGATTCCGCGCGCCCCTGGCAAACGCGCGCGCGTTCGCGAAGACTGCTGGGCGGACAACACCGGGCCGCAACGAGGCGATCAGAATCCGCAGGTCTCCTCGGACTTACCTCCGGCGCACTCGCTGTCGACACTGCTGTGAAGCCCAGCCTGATCGACATTCGCGGCGGCGACGCATCGTTCGCGCCGCCTTCGAGCCCTGACCGTCGCAGCCTTCACCGAACTTGTCGGTGGGTTCGTGTTTCATGACGATCCATGAACAAGGTCCTGCGTGCGACGCTCGTCAGTGCGGTCGTCATCACCACCGTCATCGGAATTGCGTCCTTCGTGCTCAGTTTCGCCGCACTGTGGGATCTGGCCACGATGGCAGGCGTCCCACGCTCGCTGTCCTGGCTGTGGCCGGTGATCGTCGACGGCACCATCCTGCAGGCCACGATCTCCGTGATCGCGCTGGCCCAATTCGAGGATCAACGCAGTGGTCGACGCTTCTTCTGGGGCGTGTTGATCACGGCAGCTCTGGTGAGTATCGGCGCAAATGCCATGCACGCCTTCATCTCCGACGCCGGCACACTGCATCCGGCCATGTCGGCGGCAATTGCAACCGTCGCCCCGGTGAGTCTGTTGGCCGCGACCCACGGGCTCGGCATCCTCGTCCGGGTACCGGCGGAACTGCCGAAGACCGTCGCCGAAGAATCCGCTCCCGAAGAGGTGGCCATCGCGGTCCCGAGAGCCGAATCCGTGATATCCGCGCCCGAACTCCCCGAACCCGAGATACCGGCACCCGCGCCGACAGAGCGGGTCGAGCCGGTCCGCGCCGAACCGGTCCGCACCGAGCCGGTCCACGCCGAGTCGATCCGCACCGAGCCGATCCGAACCGAGCCGGTCCGCAGCGAACACCGCCCGCCCGAATCTTCGGTCACCTCGGTGCGCACGGTCGAGCCACTCGACGAGGTCGATCGTTGGATTCTCGACGAGGAACGGGTGGACGATCTCTATCCCGTCGACGCCCCGTGACACCCGGTGGCACCATCGAAGGATGAGTACACACTTGCCGAGATCCGTCGTTCCCGAGAAGCCGAAGCCGGGCCAGGAGTCCGTTTGGGATTACCCCCGTCCGCCCAAGCTCGAAGCCTCGAACCGTTCCCTCGTCGTCCGGCTCGGCGGCGAGGTGATCGCCCGCACGACCGCCGCGTACCGTGTGCTCGAGACGAGCCATCCGCCCACCTGGTACATCTCGCCTGCAGACGTCGTTCCCGGCGCGCTGACCCCCTCGGCGGCGCGATCGACGCACTGCGAGTGGAAAGGCGCAGCGACGTACTGGGACGTCCACGGCGGAGACGCTGTCGCAGAGGCAGCCGGGTGGAGCTACGAGAACCCCACCCCTCGGTTCGCCGAGATCGCGGGTTACCTGGCGTTCTCGCCCAGCCGCCTCGAGTGCGAGATCGACGGCGAAGCGGTCCGACCCCAGGAAGGCGGGTTCTACGAGGGCTGGATCACCGACGACGTCGTCGGTCCGTTCAAGGGAATCCCGGGCTCCTACGGGTGGTGACGCCCTAACCGACCGGCAACTCGGCGCGGGGGATGATCTGAATCGAACTCGCCGCGCCGGGGTCGCTGCCGGTCACCAGCACGTCGCCGTTCCGCGGATCGACCGCGACCGAATTGGCCTGCGTCACCGTCGGAACATCGCCCAGGGTTCGCGGAGCTGCGGGATCGGATACATCGACCACCCGCAGTACGTTCGACGCGGTCAGCGTCACGAACAGCAACCGACGTTCGAGATCCACGGCGAGCCCGTACGGGTTACCAGGTGCGTCGATCGATGCGATCTGACGAATGCCGCCGGCGTCGTCGACCGACGCGAGCAGGACCGCACCACCGTCGGTGTCGGCGAACCCGGCCACCGTCTGATTCACCGTCACCGCGTGGGTGAGCTTGACGCCGATCGGAGCCTGCGAGACCTCCTCCTGCGTAGTGCCGTCGTAGACCCACACACCGTTGCCCTGCACGTCCGCGACAGCCGCGAACGGACCGAGAGCGGCCGCGCCACCGGGCTGGACAGGGCCCGGCGGTAGCTCCGACACGATCGCCCCGTCGCGCAGGAAGATCACTCCGCCACCCATCTCGTTGGTGGCCACGACGGTGCCGTCGGAGGTCTGCACCGCATCGTGTGGTTGACGGCCGACGCCGGTGGCGGTCGACAGAATCGCGCCGTCGGCGAGTGAGATCTCGAGCAGTTCGTCACTGCCCTCGAGCGGAACCAACACCGGGCCGTCGGGACCGGCCAGTGAGAGATGTCGCGGCGCACCCGTCGTCGAGACCATCTGGCGCACGGCACCGGTGGCCGCGTCGAACAGCACCACGCCGTCGGGCTCCCGCACTCCGGCAGCAGCGATCCCGGACGATCCCACCACGACACCTTCGGGAGCACCCGCAAGAGGAACGACGGTACCGATCGGGTCGGCCGCATCCGGGGCCTGTGCGGGCTCGGCCGCCGGAGTGGTTGCCGGAGTGGACGGTTCGGTCGGGGATTCGGCCGCAGAGCAGCCGGCGACGAGCAGGCAGACAGTGGCCGCCGCGACCAGGCGCGCCCTCATCGGCGGTACTGCTCGAAGTGCAGGGCGTCGTCCAGTGGACGGCGGCTACGCCAACCGAAGCGTTCCAAATCGGGTACCTCCTGAAACGATTGGACCGGACCCACACAGAGCCAGGCGATCGGGCGGACCGGTGCGGGGATGTCGAGCAGTTCGGTGAGGTATGCCTCGTCGTAGAACGAGACCCAGCCGACGCCGACGTTCTCGGCTATCGCTGCGAGCCAGAGGTTTTCGATGGCGAGGACGGCGGAGAACAGTCCGGTGTCGTCGACGGTGTCGCGGCCGAGGACGTGCCGACCTCCACGGTCGGGATCGTAGGTGACCACCACCCCGGTTCCACTGGTCTCGATTCCCTCGATTCTGATGGGGTCGAACGTCTTTCGTCGTTCGGCGTCGAGCTTGTCCGCGAAATCCTGTCGGCAGCCGGCCACGTGGGTCGCGAATGCGCTCAGAGTATCGGGCTTGCGGACGACCACGAAGTCCCAGGGCTGGGTGTTGCCCACGCTCGGGGCTTGGTGCGCCGCTCCGAGGATTCGTCGCAGAGTCTCGTCGTCGACGACGGTTCCGTCGAACTCGGCGCGGACGTCGCGGCGAGATCGAATCGCGGCATACACCGACAGGGCTGCTTCGGTCATGATATCCGTTCTCCTGTAGCAGTATTCAGATGCGCGTTCAGTTCGGCGACGAGGGCGGGGAGTCGGTCTGCCGAGGTGGGACGGCCGAGGTGGTAACCCTGCGCTCGTCCGCACCGTAGTTCGCGCAACGCCGTCATCGTCACCTCGTCCTCCACTCCCTCTGCCGTCACCGACAATCCCAGCGTACGGGCGAGCTCGACGGTCGATCGCACGATGGCGGCATGCGCCGGGTTGTGTGCCATGCCGCCGATGAACGTGCGATCGATTTTCAGTTCCTGAACCGGCAATCGCTCGATGTAGGCGAGCGAGCTGTAACCGGTTCCGTAATCGTCGATGGCGACCTGCACGCCCATCGCATGCAGTATCGACAACGTCTCGGTCGCGCCGATCGGGTCGGTCATCGCCGAGGTCTCGGTCACCTCGACGGTCAATCGGCGAGGTGGACAATCGAATTCCTTCAGCGCAGCACACACTTGCTCGATGAGGTTGTCGTCGAACAGGTTTCGGGTCGAGATGTTGACGGCGATGCTCAGCTCGAGCCCATCGGTCATCCACTGCCTTCGTTGGGCGAGGGCCTGGGTGAGGACGTAGCTCGTCAACGGCCGGATCAGTCCGGTGCGTTCGGCGGTGGGCAGGAATGTGCTGGGGGACAGGACGGTGCCGTTCGGATGATGCCACCGCAGCAGTGCTTCCACGCCGACGACGGTCATCGTCGTGAGGTCGATCTGCGGCTGATAGTGCAGTTGCAGTTGATCCGTCTCCAGTGCCGTGGTGAGTTCGCCGAGCATGATGAGCTGCTCGCTCCTGTCCCGGTCCATCGACCGGTCGTAGTACGCGACGCGAGACTGGGCGGCTTTCGCGGCCTGGACGGCGAGGTCGGCGCGCTGTACGAGGCGATCGGGTGTCGTTTCGTCCTCACCGTCGCCGAGAGAATTCGACGCGACTCCGACGCTCGCTTCGATCAGCAGGGTCATGTTCCCCACCTCGAAAGGAGTGGCGAACAGGAGCTGAATCCGGTGCGCCAACGCGGCCGGGTCCATCGACTCCGATGCGCCACACAGGGCGAACTCGTCACCGGCCAAGCGCGCCAACAGAATCGAGTCGTCGGCGACGCCTCGCAGTCGCTCGGCGACCACCACGAGGACCTGGTCGCCGAGGCCGCGTCCGAAAGTGTCGTTGATCTCCTTGAATCGGTCGATGTCGACGGTGAGCAAGGTCGACTCACCCGCATTGCCCCAGAGTCGATGCTCGAGGGCGCGTAGGTTGGCCAGTCCGGTGAGGTGATCGGTATCGGCGACGGCACGGAGCTGGACGGTCTGAGTGTGCAACAACCGCAGCAGATCGGTGATGCGGAGCATCACCAGGACCACCAGTGCGAGAGCGCAGAGCAGCACCGCCCATCCCCACTGGGCGATCGGCTCGTCGCGAACGACCTCGATGAACATCACGATCGGCGCAGTCAGGGTGGCTGCGGTCAGCACGACGACCGTGGGAGTGGTGAACGACGCCATCAGATGGGCGTCGGATTCGATGTTCGGGTTGGTGATGCGTCGCATGGATGGGTGAAGGGCGGCGACCCCGATGAGGACGTAGGACATGATCCATCCGACGTCGAAGACAGATCTGTCGGACGAGGAATCGGAGACGATCGCGAAGTTGTTCACGGTGTCGGTGACCACGAGCAGCGCTACGGCGACGGTGAGGAGCCGGTAGGACAGGGTCCGCCACTGCCGTGAGCCGACGAAGTGGGCCAGCAGTCCCAGCAGAAAGATGTCCATCGCGGGGTACGCGACGTCGACCAGGCCTGCGGTTCCGGAGATGCCGCCTCCGCCGAGCGACGGCTGCACGGCGAACACCCAGGTGAGTAGTCCGAACGCGACCATGATGATGGCGCTGTTTGCCACGTGGCCGCGTTCGCTTGGTCGCCACTTGTGGCGAGCGAGAAGGAACAGGCCGAAACCGTAGACCGGATAGCCGACGAGGTAGATCGCGTCCGCCGGCGACGGGTAGGGGACACTGCCCTGGGTGATGTGGATCCACTCGTAGACGATGTCGCCGATCACCCACAGGGCGGTGCCCATGGCGATGGCCAGCCAGGCCGTACGGTTGCGGGGCCGGTGCATCCTGGTGCCGACGACGGTGGCGGCAACGGCGGAGGCTCCGACGAGGACGAAGACCGACTGGCCCCAGACGGTGGTCGGGACAACGAAGTAAGCGGCGCAGCCGACTGCGCCGAGCGCTGCGTACCACCGCCACCAGGCCGTCACGATTTTCTCCAGCCGTTCACGCCGATCCGACGGCTTCAACAATGGCACACGACCGTGACGTCGGTCACCCGCACTGCTCGTCCGGTGACAGAATTATGCCTCACCGCTACAGTCGAGAAGCGGTACGAAACTGTTTCGATTCGATAAGGTGGCACGCATGAACAGCGACGCTCCACGTCGATCGAGGGTCAGTGCGGCGCGCGAGGAAGAATTTCTCGACGCTGCACTGATGTGTCTCGGCGACGTCGGTTACGACTCGCTGTCGATGGATCTTGTCGCCGAGCGAGCGCAGTGCAGCAAAGCCACCCTGTACCGGCGGTGGTCGAGCAAAGGGGAGATGGTGGTCGCCGCCATCGAATCGGTCGGCCCGCCGCCGTTCGCCGGAATCGATACCGGGACTCTTCGCGGCGATCTGGTGGAGCTGATGCGCCGGATCTCCGAGGGGGCAGAGCACGATCGACGTTTCGCCGCGGCGATTCACCATGCGGTGATGGTCGACGAACAGTTGGCGGCAGCGGTGCGAAGAACGTTTCTCGAACCCGAGGCTCGGTTCCTGGAATCCGTCGTCGTTCGTGCGGTGCAGCGGGGGGAATTGTCGAGCAGGCCGAGATCGGCAGACTTTCTGCAATACATGGTGTTCAGCGCAATCATGACGGGTCCGTTGACGGACGCCGAGCCTTTGGATTCGGAATACCGAACGCGAATAATCGACGAAGTAATTCTGCCGTCACTTCGCTCGACGATGGATTGACGGTACGTACACGTGCGCTTACGCGTAATCGATTGATGCGCAACACAACCGAAGAGTCGAACCGACCGACGTCCGAGTGGGACGCCGGGTCGTGTGCGTTCGAAATTCGATCGCTGCCAGCAAATGAACGGCTGAATTGGCAGGAAACTGCCAGCTTCTGAGGTGGAATTTCCGTCGCAGCTGTCTCTAGGGTTAACGGCATCCGAACAAACGGTAAACAGCATCGGTTGCGGATGTCGGCGCGCGGGTCACGTGCTCCCGGTGACCGGTGCGGAATTCGAATCGACTCGATCGGAATGCAATGAATTTCAACATTCAAGACCTGAGCGGAACGTTCTCGACGTTCGACATCGTGGTGTCTCTGACACTGTCGTTCGTCCTGTCGGCGATCATCGGCTGGGTCTACCGACTCACCCACAAGAACGTCTCGTACAGCCAGTCCTACGTACAGACCCTCGTCACGGTGGGCATGGTCATCAGCTTGATCATGCTGGTCGTCGGATCGAACGTGGCACGGGCTTTCGCGCTCGTCGGCGCGCTGTCCGTCGTCCGATTCCGCAACGCCATCAAGGAAACTCGCGACGTCGGGTTCATCTTCCTCGTGATGGCGATCGGCATGGCCACGGGAACTCGGTTCTACGTACTGGCGATTGCGGCCACGTTTGCGATCTGCCTGGTGATGGTGGTGATGAGCAAGTTCAACTGGTTCAAACTCGATGTCCAGCGCCAGGTCGTCAAGGTGCAGGTGCCGCCCGACGCCGACTACACCGATCTCGTCGAAGACGTACTGATCAAGTACTGCAAGGAGTTCGAGCTGGTCAGTACCGAATCGGTGCGATCGGGTGCATTGACCGAGCTCTACTTCACGGCCCAACTCAGATCCGGCAAGAAACCCGGCGAGTTGATCGCTGCTCTCAGTGAGGTCAACACAGGGCAACGGGTCTCGGTACTCACCGGATACGACCAGACGGACATCTGATCGTGACCGACCCGAACACGAACTTTCCCTCGGCCCCGACAACCCTGCGAAGGAGGCTCGTCCACCGAGTACCGCGGACGGTGCGGCAGCACTGGAAAATTGCTGCCACGCTGCTGGTGTTCGTCGTGGTGATGGCGACCGTGTTCGGGTCGACCCGGATCCGCCCGTACATCACCGGTGATGCAACCGTGATCGCCTCCGAGATCACCGAGAACGTCCAGGGCACGGTCGATCTGTTCGATACCACTGTGTCGCACTCCATTTCGATCGACGTGGACGCCGGCGACTACCAGACACTGAAGGACTCCTTCCAGAACGAAGGGGTCAAGGAGTCGGTACCCGCAGACATCACCATCGACGGAACCCTGATCGCCGACGTCGGTATCCGATTGAAGGGCAACTCCACACTGGCCACTCTCAGCAGCGACGACGGCTCGATGCCGGGCCGCGGCGGAGGTAACGCTGAAACATCCGGTCGACCAGCACCTGCAGAGGGTGCGGCGATGCCGGAGGGTGCGGCGATGCCGGAGGGTGCGGCGATGCCGGAGGGTGCAGCCATGTCGCAGGGTGCGGCGATGCCGGAGGGTGCGGCCATGCCCGGCGGTGCCGGGATGAATATGTTCGGGGAGCCGCTCAGTTTCGATGCGCCCGAGGATCTTCCGTTTCTGATCGACTTCGCGGAGTATTCCGAGGGGCGGGCCTATCAGGGGCACACCACGCTGTCGCTTCGGCCGTACACTCCCGCGTTGAACGAGTCGGTGTCTCTTGCGATCACCGAGGCCTCGGGCCAGGCGACCCAGGACTTCACCTACACCACGTATTCGGTGAACGACTCGGCCGAGACGACGCGGCTGGTCGTCGTCGCTCCCGACGACGACTACGCCAACTCTCTGGAGGACGGCGACGGGGTGCTGTACAAGGTCGGTGCCGAGGCCAGTTTCACCTACGAGGGAGACGATCAGACGACGTACGCCGAGCAGTACACACAGATCAACGCTCTCGGCACCGCGGACCTGCAACCGATCATCACGCTGTTGAAGTGGCTCGACGGTGCCGATCAGGCCGAGTTCGATGCGCATCTGGCCGACTATGTCGATGTCGACTCACTGGCGAATTACCTTGCCCTGCAGAACTTGCTGGGCAACGGCGACGACATGGGTGGCCCGGGAAAGAACTTCTACCTGTACTACGACCTGGACTCGAAGACGTTCTCGGTGGTGTCGTGGGATCTGAATCTGGCTCTGAACTCCGATTCCACCGCAAGTGCGAACGACGCGGTGTCGATGATTCCCGGTGGCGGCGGGGCAGGTGGCGGTGGGATGCCGCAGATGCCCGAGGGGTTCACACCACCGGAGGGAATGGAGATTCCGGAAGGCAGGGGGATGCCCGAGGGCGGCCCGATGTTGGGTAATTCGCTCAAGGACATGTTCCTGGACTCGACGGAATTCACCGACGAGTACGACGCTGCCTTCCGCACGATCTACGACGAGCTGTGGGCGAGCGGCCGAGTGCTCGACATCGTCGACGACGTTGCCGCATCCGTTCCGACGTCGGCGGCGCTCACTCAGGAGGAGATCGACGCCGACGCTGCGGAATTGAAGTCACGGCTGCAGATTCGCACCGATGCACTCGCCGACGATCCTGTCGTGACGGGATCGTCGTGATGTCCCGGCGGTCAGCGCAGGGTCAGGGTGTCTGCCGGGGAAACTTCGCGGCGAGGATCGCGCAGCGGCAAGCCGTTGATCAGGACCATTCCCTCCATCACGAAGGAGGCGGCCTGCGACAGCGTGCGCGCAGCGCCGGTGGCGACCAGCAACTCGGGAACAGAAGTTCGACCGTTCATGAACCGATGCTGCTCCCGCGCGGTGACCGCCGACGCTCGATCTCGTGGCGGGTAGGCGACGGTCGGGTGAACACTCGGAGACGACGCGTGGGCATGATTCTCGCGGGGTGCGGGGTCCTCGCGTCGTGTTCGGCAACCGAGCTCGCGGCAGTCGAACCCACGACCGCAACAGCACCGTTCGAAACCTGGTGCACCCCCACCGACTCGGGCCTGTCCGAGTTGTCGGGCCTGGCGTGGAGGGGCGATACCGGCTACGCCATCGGAGACCGCGGCAGCGACGACCGGCTGGCGGTGCTGGACCGGGCATGCGAGGTGACCAGGTGGGTCGACGTCGGAGTGGAGACGGTCGACGTAGAGGACATCGCCGTCGACAGCGCGGGGATCGTGTGGCTCGCCGACACCGGTGACAACGACAACGACCGCGACAGCGTCACGTTGATCGGCGTCGACGTGGCCACCGACCGGCGCACCTCGATCACGATGCGCTACCCCGACGGCGCACACGATGTCGAGGCGTTCGCTCTGACGCCCACCGGGCAACCGGTCTTGATCACCAAGGTCTCGGGCGGTGCGGCCGCGTCGATCTACAGCAGTGGCGAAACCATCGACACCACAACGACATCCATCGATCTGGTCCGTTCCGGAACGGTGTCTGCGACTGCGCCGGACGGGTCGAGCAGACCCATCACCGGTGCGGCCGTCGATGCCGACGCCACTGCGGGGGCACTGCGAACCAAGAAGGATCTGTTCGTCTTCGAAATCGCCGACGGTGATGTGGCCGCGGCATTCTCGGGCGCTCCCGCCGGTGTTGTCGAGGGCCCCGATCAACCACAGGGCGAGGCCGTCGCCTACACCGACGCGGGTGAACTGCTGATCGCCTCCGAGGCGGACGGGGCCGCCGAGTTACCCCCGATCGTGTTCGCGGAGCCGAACTGAACGCGGCGTCGCCCGACCGTGCACACCCACCGAAGGAAGGTTCGATCCATGTATCTGTTCGACAAATTTCGACCCAAGGCCGCTTTGGAGAAGCAGGGTGCGTCGCCGGAGGACCTGAACACCGAGCCCACCGGTTACCAGCAGACCGCCAGCAAGCTGCACTCGTTCAATCGGTACGAGATCAAGTACTTCGTTGCCGAGGCCGACGTCGCTCAGGTCCGTGAAGAACTGACGGCACGGATGGACACCGACCCGTTCTCGCCAAAGGGTGGCTACCCGGTCACCTCGCTGTACTACGACACCACCGATCTGCGGTTCTACTGGGAGAAGATCGAGGGCCTGAAGTTCAGGCGCAAGGTGCGGGTACGGCTGTACGGGGCTCCATCCGAGTGCACCGACGACACGCCGGTGCAGATCGAGATCAAGCAGCGCGTCAACAGGGTCACCCAGAAGCGCCGAATCTCGTTGCCCTACGACGTTTCTCAGCGGTGGCTCAACGGCCGCGAGGAGATCGAGTGCGATCCCAGTCAACGCCCGTTCGTCAACGAGGTCAGCACGTTGATCGCCAATCTGGATCTGCGTCCGATGGTCACCACCGGTTATCTGCGCGAGGCGTACATCGGTCGTGAGGCCGACCTCGGTCTACGGGTGACGATCGATCACAAGGTGCACGGCCGGGATCGCGACTTCCGATTCGATTCCGGTGCCCAGAACCGCTTCATCATCCCGCCCAAGCTCGCGATCCTGGAGATCAAGGCCAACGAGCGAGTGCCGTACTGGGTGACCGACATGACGGCACGGATGAACATGTCCGTCATCCGAGTCTCGAAGTACTGCCAGTCGATCGAGGCGTTCGAGATGGCACCTCGATCACGCGCCGGTGCGCCCGAACTGGTCCTGCCCGCCGATGCCGACCACCGCGTGCCGTCGGATCTGCTCGAGCCCTACGCCGGCGCTCGCCGGTAGCCGCACCATTCAGGAGACGAAAGATGTTCGCACGCTTCAAACCCAAGTCCGTTCTGTTCTACGACCTGTTCAACTCCTCGGCCCAGCTGTTGGCCACCGGAGCGAAGACGTTGACCGAACTGCTCGAATCCGCACCGGAAATCGATGCGGTGGCGCGTCGAATGGTCGATCTCGAGCACGAAGCCGACAGCGTCACCCACGATCTGTTCCGCACCTTGAACTCGAGCTTCATCACCCCGTTCGATCGCACCGACATCTACGTCCTCGGCTCGAGCCTCGACGACGTGATGGACCACATGGAAGCGGCGACACATCTGCTCTCGCTGTACCGAATCGACGAACTGACCCCGCACATGCACGACATGATCGACATCCTCGACCGGTCGGCCAAGGTCACCGCGGATGCAATGCCGAGGCTGGCGTCGATGAAGGATCTCGAGCGCTACTGGATCGAGATCAACGAGCTCGAGAACCGGGCCGATCATGCCTATCGGACTTTTCTGGCGGATCTGTTCGACGGCCGATTCGACGCATTGACCGTGATGAAGCTCAAGGGAGTGGGCGACGAACTCGAAGATGCCGCAGACGCTTTCGAGAAGGTCGCGCACGTCATCGAATCCATCGTGCTGAAAGAGACGTGAGTGCGCGGTGGTAGCACTGGTTCTGGTCATCACCCTTGCGATGGCGTTCACCTTCACCAACGGCTTTCACGATTCGGCCAATGCCATCGCGACGTCGGTGTCCACTCGCGCACTCACCCTGCGGACGGCGCTCGTCATGGCCGCGGTGGGGAATCTGCTCGGTTCCTTCTTCGGTGCGAAGGTCGCGTCGACGGTGGGGGAGGGAATCATTGCCCTCGACGTCGGATCCGACGCGTTGCTCGTGGTCGGGTGCGCCCTGGTCGGTGCCATCGTCTGGAATCTGATCACCTGGTGGTACGGGTTGCCGTCCTCGTCCTCGCACGCATTGGTCGGCGGCATGGTGGGAGCTGCACTGGCCGGCGGAATGACGGTGCTGTGGGGAGGCGTCGCGACCAAGGTGATCCTCCCGATGATCGTTTCTCCTGCAGTCGGTTTCGTGCTCGGAAGCGCCGCGATGGTGGCCATTCTGTGGATGTTCCGACGATCGTCTCCCAGTGCCACCAGCCGCGGATTCCGCCGGGCACAGACGTGCTCGGCAGCGGCCATGGCTTTCGGACACGGAATGCAGGATGCAGCGAAGACGATGGGCATCGTGGTGCTGGCGTTGGTCGTATCGGGCAATCAGGCCGACTACACGATTCCTCTGTGGTGCTACTTCCTCACCGCGACGGTGCTGGCGGTCGGAACGGCGACCGGTGGGATGCGGATCATGCGCACCCTCGGCCGCAAGATCATCGAACTCGACCCACCCCAGGGGTTCGCCGCGGAGGCGACGGCGTCGTCCGTGCTGTACGTGGCATCGATCGGACTGGGAGCGCCGGTGTCGACCACCCACGTCATCTCGTCGGCGATCATGGGCGTCGGGGCAACCAAGCGTACGACGGCCGTGCGCTGGGGGACGGCGGGAAACATGTTCGCAGCGTGGGTGACGACGCTGCCCGCGGCCGCTGCCGTCGCCGCGCTGACCTACGTGGTTGCTGGGGTGATTCTGTGAAGCGGGGAGCGGGTCGGATATCGATGGGCGCTGCACTCTGCCTGATGGCACTGAGCGCAGGCTGCAGTTACGAGATGACGTCGACCGAGACCGGTACCGGCATCTCGCGTGACGTGCAGGAGGCCAGGGACGGATTTCTCGAGACTCCGGGAATGAGCGAACTGTTCGACGACCTGTACGGGCAGGGCATCGGCACGACAGTCAACGAGGTGTTCGCATTGGGCATCTACGTTCCGGGTTTCTGTGAAACCCGCGCTCAGCAAGGACTGTCGGAGGAGGAGGCCGTCGCCGAGGTGACCGATTCGCTCGGTGCTACCTACGAGAAGGGGACCGGCGAACCCTGGGCCGAGCCGATAGTGCAGGCCGCGGAGGACCACGTCTGCGAGTGAGCGGGCCGAGGGTGTCGGTGGCCTGTGCGAGCATGGAACGGTGGAGTCCACCGGTAGACCCGTGGCGAGCATCATGCACGCCGACCTGGACTCCTTCTATGCCTCGGTGGAGCAGCGTGACGATCCGCGGCTGCGCGGTAAGCCGGTGATCGTCGGCGGGGGAGTGGTGCTGGCCGCCAGCTACGAGGCCAAGGCCTTCGGGGTGCGCACGGCGATGAGCGGTGGGCAGGCACGCGCGGTCTGCCCGCAGGCCATCGTGGTGCCGCCGCGTATGGATGCCTACTCGCAGGCGAGCAAGGACGTGTTCGACGTCTTCCACGACACCACCCCGCTGGTGGAGGGCATCTCCATCGACGAGGCATTCCTCGACGTCGGCGGGCTGCAGAAGATCGCGGGCAGTGCCACCGAGATCGGACAGCGCCTGCGGCAGGAGGTCGCCGAGCAGGTGGGGCTGCCCATCACCGTCGGGATCGCCACCACCAAGTTCCTGGCCAAGGTTGCCAGCGCCTTCGCCAAGCCCGACGGTCTGCTGCTGGTACCGCCCGGCGGCGAACTCGAATTCCTGCACCCGCTGAACATCGAAAGACTCTGGGGCGTAGGGAAAGTGACCGCCGAGAAGCTGCACGTTCTGGATATCAGAACGGTCGGCGACATCGCGGCCTACGGCGAGCGGTCGTTGGCCTCGGTACTCGGCAAGGGGGCGGGTGCCCACCTGTACGCGCTGGCCATGGGCCGGGATCCCCGACGCGTTCAGCCCGGTAAGTCGCGCAGTTCCATCGGTGCGCAGCGGGCACTCGGTCGCGGCAGGCACGACGCGGCCGAGGTGGAGGCATCGTTGATCGGGCTCGTCGATCGCGTCACGCACCGCATGCGCGCCGCGCAGCGAACCGGTCGAACCGTCATGTTGCGCTTGCGCTTTGCCGATTTCACCCGGGCGACGAGGTCTCACACGCTCGATCGAGCGACCGCCGACACCCGCGACATTCTCGACGCCGCACTCGAATTGCTGCACGACGCGGCGCCGCTGATCGCGGAGAAGGGCATCACGTTGGTGGGGGTCACCGTGTCGAGCATCGACAGGGGCGGTGCGGAGCAACTGGAGCTGCAGTTCGACCCGCCGCAGGTGCGGACACCGCCGGAGGCCTCGGCCCTGGACCGGGCGCTCGACGGGGTGCACAAGAAGTTCGGATCGACGTCGCTCACTCGTGGGGTGTTGCTCGGCCGTGATCCGGGGATCTCGGTTCCGCTGCTACCCGACTGACTATTGCCGCACTGTCGGTTGTACCCGAAAGCCTGTGGGCATCATGGTCAGTCGCTCCTGGACCTTCAGTCGGTACGACGGGTCGGCCTGCAGGTCGAAGCGCTGCAGAATTGTTCCGAGTACCAGAACGGCCTCGTGGATGGCGAATTGCCGTCCGATGCAGGCGCGTTCACCGGTGCCGAAAGGCTTGTAGACGTGAGCGGGCCGGGCCTTGATGCGATCGGGCAGGAAGTTGTCGGGATCGAACTCGTGCGGGCGGTCACCCCACACAGGATCGCGGTGCAGCGCCGTGGCGAGCACGATCGCCCAGTCGCCTGCCGCCATGGCGTAGCCGTCGCCGACGACGGTGTCGGCACGTGCCCCGCGGCCGAACGCCGGGACCGTGGGCCACAGGCGCAGTGATTCGTCGAGGACGCGTCGGACGTATCGCAGCTTGGGAACCTGGCCGAACTCGGGCTTGCCGGTACCCCAGACCTCGTCGACCTCGGCGCGGGCGCGCTCGAAGACCTCGGGGTGCGTCGCCAGGTAGTACAGCGCGAAAGAGAGTGCACCGGAGGTGGTCTCGTGACCGGCGATCAGGAATGTCAGGATCTGGCAGCCGATGTTGGCTTCGCTCAATGCATTCGGGTTGTCGGCGTCACGCGCGGCGTCCATCATGATCTGGAGCAGGTCGCTGAAGTCTTCGGTGGATCGGCGCCTGGTCCTGACGACATCTGCGAGGACGTCTGCCAGGTACTGCTTGTTGTCCGCGTACCGGCGATCCGAGCGGGCGAACAGAGGCTTGGCGAACGCGGGAACCTTCAGCAACGCCCGCCGCTGGTTGTACGTCAGCGCACCGACCATGGCCGAGACGAACGGATGCGGCTCGGCACGCGCGAACGAGCCGAAGCTGTAACTGAATCCGGTCCGGCCGATGGTCTCGAGCGTCAACGTCGTCATGTCCACCGATACATCGGTCGGTGACGCGTTGCGAGAGAGGGACTCCCAATGCTCGATCAGATCGTCGGCGACGTCGACCATGATCTCGTGGTACCCGCGCATGGCCCCTGCGGTGAACGCCGGGCGCAGAAGATCATGGGCGCGTTGCCAATTCGGTTCGTGGTTGTAGGCGGTGAACAACCCGTCGGCCCCGATGTCCCGTAGATTCTCGACGCCCGGGGGCAAGAACTTCTCGAAGCGCTTCTCGTCGCACAGCTCACCCACCACGTCGGCACCGGAGGCGAAGACGAATCGTCGGCCGAGGATGTGCCGCTCGAACAGCGGGCCGAGCGTGCGGGCCATCGCGGTCGAATCCTGGACGGGGGTGCGGGGATCGACGCCGACGACGTCACCGAGCACGGGGAGTCGGTGCGGGGGATGGGGCAGGGAGCCGCCTCGTACCGCGAACTGTGTCGACATCGCCACTCCATCGTCTCGGGACCGGCCCTTGTTGAACCGTGTCAAATAGTGACCGTACTCACTGTTGAACCGGTGTCAAGTAAGGTTCGAGGCCCATGACCACACCGCGCAAGCGCATGACGCCGGCACTGCGGCGTGCGCAGCTGATCGAGATCGGCTGGGCACTGTTCGCCGAGCGGCCGTACGAGGACGTCTGGATCGAGGAGGTCGCAGACCTCGCCGGCGTGTCACGCGGATTGATGTATCACTACTTCCCGTCCAAGCGGGAGTTCTTCGTCGAGATCGTCCGCGCCGAATCGGAGCGCAACCTCGGTCTGACCGCGCCGGACACCTCGTTGCCGGTATTCGAGCAGATCGCCGCAGGCCTCGATGCGTACATCTCGTACACCGACGAACATGCGCACGGCGTCCGCGCGGTCAATCGCGGCACGTTGCTGGGGGATCCTCTGATCAACGAGATCCTCACGCGCGAGTTCGACGTCCAGCAGCAGCGGATCCTTGCCGCGCTGCCGACGACGTTGCAGGACGACGAAACGGTACGCACCGCGCTGCGAGGCTGGATCGCCTTCGTGCGAGCTGTGTGTCTGGACTGGGTGGAGCGCAGAACCCTCGACCGCGAGCAGGTACGCGCGTTGTGTCTACGGGCGTTGTCGGGTCTTCTCGAGGTGTGAGATGCGGGGCTATCGTCGAGATATGTGCCGAAACATCACCACCTTGCGAGGGTTGGAACCGCACGCCACCGACGCCGAGATCGAAGCAGCCGCGCGTCAGTACGTCCGCAAGATCAGCGGCGTACAGAAGACGTCCGACGCCACCCGCGATGCCTTCGAGCTGGCCGTCGCCGAGGTGACGGCAACGACGCACCGGCTCCTCGATGCGCTTCCCGAGCGGCGTCAGCCACCGCCGACGGTGCCGCCGCTGCGGCGTCCGGAAGTGCAGGCGAGGATTGCCGCGGCGGGAGTGGAGCCTGCGGAACGACCCATATCAGCGGCGAAGGCCGGGTCCTAGCGGGTCCTAACGGGTGCTGTCCGGCGGCACCGCGGGTAGGCCTTCGCTCACGCGGAGTTTCTCGGCCATCGAGCTCAGCAGATTCTGCGATTCCTCGGACAGGTCGAAGGCCCGAGCGGACAGGCGGCGCAGACCGTAGCCCTTCAGTTGGGTGAGCAGTTCGAGATCGTGGTCGACCTTCGTCGCATAGATGTTGTCGAAGAAGTAGTCGGGCTTGACCTTGAAGAACGCGGCCAGCGCCGCGACGGTGTCCGCGGACGGATTGGCGCGCTGTCCCGAGCGCAATTGCGAGATGTAGGGCTTGGAGATCTGGTGTCCGCGCGAGGCGAGAGCGTCGGCGACCTCGGCATTGGTGTGTGGCTTGCGTCCGGGCGGGTGGATCGTGGCGAACAGATGGTTCAGACGCGCGGCGAAATCAGCGGACATCGGGGATGTGTGTGCCTTCCTGATACAGCCGCTGCCCACCCGGGCAGATCGGTCCGCCGCGGACCGAACCGGCTCATAGTAGCCGCTGCCGCGAATCCCGCGAACCATGGCTGACCTGCAGAAATTCGTCAGAAAATCGTACTGATCGGTTTCATGCGTCGGTGGACGTAGCGGGGCGAGGCCCGGCAGTGGGGTGCCCCGAGAGCGGGAACGAACGAATGGTTTTCCGCAGAATCGGACGCGCGATTCGAGCCCCGGTGGCAGACTGTCTTGCCAGGCGAAGGGGGTGGAGATGACCGATCGTCGACGGCGAACGTTCGATTCACGAGACGGTGACGCGGAGGTGGTCGAGCCGCTGCTGCGCGCCGTGCTGTCCTACGCGCCGCGGGACGAATCGCGCCTGCCCCACCCCTCCGAGGGAATCACGCTCCGGGCCGAGGACGGCTCCGGGTTCGTTCGGCTCGCACTCACCATCGCAGACGATCTCGGCGCGGGCATCCCGGGGCCGTTCGGGTCCCGATTCTACGAATGTGGATCGTTCGAAGTCATTGTTCCGCAACGAGATCCCCGCGACGGCGCGCTGTTGATGATCCACTTACTCGACGCCCGAGCGCCCCACAGATTCGAATTCGCCACGTCCATGCCGCCTCAGTGGAGCCTGCGGCTCGAGCGCGACGGCTCGGTGTCGGTACTCGACGATCTCGGCGATGCAGTGATATTCATCGGCCGCCCATGGGCATTCGACTCCGACCTGTATCCGGTGTCGGTGCACTACACCATCGAGAACGGCCTCCTGGTGCAGAACATTCTCGCCACCGCGGACACCGGCTATCCCATCCTGATCGATCCCGACCCCGACGCGATCATCACCGGAGACGGCCGGCTCATCACCGAGACGTGGACTCCGCGACTGGTGGCCGGCGGAATCGTCGAGGATCTGCCGCCGAAATCGCTGTCCAGCTGATTGCCCTGCAGCGCAGACTGATTCAGAACGGATCGTGCTGAATGTGCTCCATCGGCGTGCCCACTTTGCGGAGGGCGTAGATCGTCGTTCGCACCATCGACGGAGACCCGCAGATCTGAATCTGCCGATCGGCCCACGAGCCGAACTGGGTCACCACCTTGCCCACCGCACCGTGCAGACGGTGGTGCATTCCCCACGGCAGCTCGCGAGGTGTGCCCGAATACCACCACGGATTCTCGAGCTGCTCGGTCACCGGAACGATCGTCAACCATGGATTCGACAGCGACAGCTGCCACAACGTGTCCAGATCGTAGAGATCGCACGGATACGTTCCGCTGACGAACAGATGCACCCGCGGATTGTTGCTGCGCTGCGCCATCTCCATGACCTGTGCACGCAGCGGAGCCAGACCGGTGCCTCCCGCGATCATCAACACGTCCTCGCCGATCGCGCGATCGACATGCATCCCGCCCAGCGGCGGACTGATCGACCAGCGATCACCCACCGCGGTCTCGGTGACCATCGCCGGTGACACCCAGCCCCCGGATACGCGTCGAACATGGAACTCGATCTCGCCGTATGGATTGCTGGGAATGGCCGGGGACAGATACCGCCACAGTTTGGGCCGCTGCGGAATCTGCACACTGACGTACTGCCCGGGGAAGTACGGGATCTCGCCGTCCGTCTTCAACCGGACCACCGCGAGGTCGTCGAGCACCCGCTGATGTTCGACGACGGTGGCACTCCAGAAAGGCGGCAGTTCGTCGTCGTCGGCGGCGATGGCCATCGCATCGCTCACCACGGTCAGGGCATCGTTCCAGGCCGTCTCGACCTCGTCGGTCCATACCTCGTTGCCGGCGAAGGTGCGGAACGCGCTGATCAGAGCCGAACTGCCCGCACGGAAGTGTGCACCGGAGATTCCGTGCTTGCGGTGGTCCCGGCCGAGTTGCTCGAGGAACGGTTCGACGCGGTCGGGATCGTCGAGATGCTCGAAGACGTAGCCGAGTGCCATGACGAAGTGTTCACGCAGGGCATCCATCGAGGCGGGAAACAGAGCCCGGAAGTCGGGGTGCTGGGCGAAGAGGTGGCCGTAGAAGGACCGGGACAGCCGCGCCGGACCGTCCTGAGCGGCCACGACGGATTTGAATCCGGTGCGGACCAGGGAGATCGTGCGTGCGTCGAGCATCGATCCACCTCCACCCCACCGAATCACTGCTGTCGACCGTCACCAAAGTAGACCGGTCGAGGATATCGCGCACGTCGCGGAATGTGGAGAAATCCAAGGTTGAGCGGAACAGACTCAACTTCGCTATGGTTGTACCGAGCGACAGTCTTTGCAGAACCCAGTCGAAAGAAGGTGACCGGTGGACAGTTTCACTCCCACCACGAAGTCGCAGGCAGCACTCTCCGCTGCTCTGCAGGCCGCATCCGCGGCCGGTAACCCGGATATCCGTCCGGCACATTTGTTGGTGGCGTTGCTCGATCAGACCGACGGCATCGCCACACCCTTGTTGAAGGCCGTCGGCGTCGACCCCGCAACGGTGCGTCGAGAAGCGCAGAGCCTCGTCGACCGGCTGCCCTCGGCAACCGGTTCGACCACCACTCCGCAACTCGGCCGTGAAACCCTCGCCGCGATCACCGCAGCGCAGCACCTGGCCACCGAACTCGACGACGAGTACGTCTCCACCGAGCATCTGATGGTCGGCTTGGCGACCGGAAACGACGACGTCGCCAAGCTGCTGACCGGCCACGGAGCCGGACCCAACGAGCTGCGCGACGCCTTCCAGGCCGTTCGGGGCAGCGCTCGGGTCACCAGCGCAGATCCGGAGAACACCTACCAGGCGCTGGAGAAGTACAGCACCGACCTGACCGCGCTCGCCAGGGAGGGCAAGCTCGATCCGGTCATCGGGCGCGACACCGAGATCCGGCGAGTCGTGCAGGTTCTCTCCCGACGCACCAAGAACAACCCGGTGCTCATCGGCGAACCCGGCGTCGGCAAGACGGCCATCGTCGAAGGACTGGCCCAGCGCGTCATCGCAGGCGACGTACCCGAAAGCCTGCGCGGCAAGACCGTCGTCTCTCTCGATCTCGGTTCGATGGTCGCCGGCGCGAAGTTCCGCGGTGAGTTCGAGGAACGGCTCAAGGCCGTGCTCGACGACATCAAGAACTCCGCGGGCCAGGTCATCACGTTCATCGACGAGTTGCACACCATCGTCGGAGCCGGCGCGAGCGGTGAATCGGCGATGGATGCGGGCAACATGATCAAGCCGATGCTCGCCCGCGGCGAACTACGTCTCGTCGGTGCGACGACCCTCGAGGAGTACCGCAAGTACATCGAGAAGGACGCCGCTCTCGAACGACGCTTCCAGCAGGTCTACGTCGGTGAGCCGTCGGTCGAGGACACCGTCGGCATTTTGCGCGGACTCAAGGAACGCTACGAGGTGCACCACGGCGTCCGGATCACGGACTCCGCCCTGGTCGCCGCCGCAACCCTGAGCGACCGGTACATCACGGCCAGGTTCCTGCCGGACAAGGCGATCGACCTCGTCGACGAGGCCGCGTCCCGTCTGCGCATGGAGATCGATTCACGCCCCGTCGAGATCGACGAGGTCGAACGCGCCGTCCGTCGCCTCGAAATCGAGGAGATGGCCCTGGCGAAGGAGACCGACGACGCGTCGAAGGCTCGACTCGACAAGCTCCGCCAGGAACTCGCCGACCTGCAGGAGAAGTTGGCCGGGCTCAGCACCCGCTGGCAGAACGAGAAGAACGCCATCGACTCGGTACGGGCACTGAAGGAGGAGCTCGAGAACCTGCGCGGCGAATCCGATCGCGCCGAGCGCGACGGCGATCTGGGCAAGGCCGCCGAGCTGCGCTACGGACGCATCCCGACCCTCGAGAAGGAGCTTGCAGCCAAGACCGAGGACTCTCCCGCCCAAGGTGACGTGATGCTCAAGGAGGAAGTGGGCCCGGACGACGTCGCCGACGTCGTTGCAGCCTGGACCGGGATTCCGGCCGGCCGGATGCTCGAAGGCGAGACCGCGAAGCTACTCCGGATGGAAGACGAGCTCGGCAAGCGAGTCGTCGGACAGAAGGACGCAGTACAAGCGGTGTCCGACGCCGTCCGACGCTCCCGCGCCGGAGTGGCCGATCCCAATCGTCCGACGGGATCGTTCCTGTTCCTCGGACCCACCGGCGTCGGCAAGACCGAGTTGGCGAAAGCGTTGGCGGAGTTCCTGTTCGACGACGAACGCGCGATGGTCCGCATCGACATGAGCGAGTACAGCGAGAAGCACGCCGTCGCTCGGTTGGTCGGCGCGCCTCCCGGCTACGTCGGCTACGAGGCCGGCGGCCAGCTGACCGAAGCCGTGCGCAGGCGTCCGTACACGGTGGTGCTCTTCGACGAGGTCGAGAAGGCGCACCCCGACGTGTTCGACATCCTGCTCGCAGTGTTGGACGAAGGCCGACTCACCGACGGCCAGGGCCGGACCGTCGACTTCCGCAACACGATCCTGATCCTCACCTCCAACCTCGGTGCCGGCGGCACCAAGGAGCAGGTGATGGACGCGGTGCGGCGCTCGTTCAAGCCCGAGTTCGTCAACCGCCTCGACGACGTCGTGGTGTTCGACGCCTTGTCCGAGGACCAGCTCGAGTCGATCGTCGACATTCAGCTCGGCTTCCTCGCCAAGCGTCTGGCGGCTCGTCGCCTGACGTTGGAGGTGTCCTCGCCGGCCAAGTTGTGGCTCGCGGCCCGCGGCTACGACCCGCTGTACGGCGCGCGTCCGCTCCGCAGGCTGATCCAGCAGGCGATCGGCGATCAACTGGCGAAGCTCCTGCTCGCCGGCGACGTCCACGACGGCGACGTGGTGTCGGTCAACTCGAGCCCGGACGGCGAACGCCTGATCCTGGGCTAGCGGCGGCCCTTCTCCGCAACAGGCCCACCCGAGCACTGCTCGGGTGGGCCTGTTTTGTGCCTTCAACCGGGAAGTGCCGGATAGGTACGCTCGTGGAATGACGAATCCGGACCACCCACGGTCACCTCGGGAGCGCGATCAGGACGCAGCACCCCAGGCGGAGCCATCCGAGCCGACCCAGGACTACGGTCGGCCGTACCCCGGAGCCCAGCAGTATCCCGATGGCGCTCACCCCACCGAGGCATATCCGACCCAGGCGTACCAGAACCCGGCGTACCAGAACCCGGCGTACCAGAACCCGGGCTATCAGGATCCGGCCTATCAGTATCCGACTCAGCAGAATCCGGCCCAGCAGAACCCCGATCCCCAGGCCTATCCGCCGGGTTATCAGCCCACGCAGGCATTTCCGCCGTACGACCCCGAGCAGCAGGCGGCGGCGAATCAGGCCTACGGCCAGACCCAGCAGTACGGCCAGGGGTATGGGACTGCGCAGTACGGGCAGCCACAGCAGTACGGCAACACTCAGCAATTCGGCCACACCCAGCAGTTCGGGCAGCCGCCGGAGTACGGCGCTCCGCCTCCCGGCGATGATCCGAACGCCGCCGATTCCGGCAGCAAGGGGCCACGACCGTGGGTTCTGGCGCTGATCGGACTCGTCGTACTCGCCATCGTCGTGGTGTTCGGGATTTCCTTCCTGAGCGGGGGATCAGACGAGTCGACCACCGCTTCTGCGCCGTCGACGTCGATCCGACCGCCCACCTCGAGTGCACCCACGACCACGCCGCAGCCCACCGAATCGGGCACCGCCACCACGCCCGAGCTGATCCCGGGAGGAATTCCCGAGATTCTCGGTCAGCTGGGGTCGTCGGTGGGAACGATCAGCGCCAACGACGGTTCGACTCTGACGCTCGACGGACTCGACGGCGCTCCGGTGACGGTGCAGACCACACCCCAGACCCAGATAATCTCGTTGTCCGGTAGCGATCTGGCGTCGCTGGCGGTCGGTGCTTTCGTCGTGGTCCAGGGCGAGGCCGTCGAGGACGGAACGATTCGCGCGAACGTCATCATCGAAACGCCCAGTCTCGGTGGCTAGGAGTGGAGCCTGCGGAATGACCCCGTAGGCAACCCGAGCAGTCGTAGGGACCGTTCACAGGACCCGGCGGTGGTGGGCGGTGAAGGTGTGGATGTCGATTAAGGTGGTTCGCGATGACGGCAATGTGGTTCGGCCTTGCGGCAATTGCACTGATGGGTGCAGTGGCGCTGCTCTACATCGACAGGTCCAAGCGAGATCGGTCCGGACGTGTCCGGCAGATGTGGGCCAAGGCGCAGGGGTACGAGTATCGACCGCACGATCGAGAACTGGTCACTCGGTTTTCTCGCGCTGCTCTGTCCAAGCCCGAGTTCGACGTGGCTCTCGGAGTGGTGACCGGTGTTCGGCGCGGTGAGGAGTTCGTTCTCTTCGACGTCGAGGAGACGGGCACCATCGTGGCCGTGCAGCGTTCGGTCGGTTCCGATGTCGACATCGACCTCCGGCCCCGCTCGACGCCGCCGCCGCGCGACGAGGACATGGAGCTGCTCGGTTCCATCGGGCCGCGCGTGGTGTTCGCCACCGACGTCGATATCGCTCGCCGTGTCTGTGACCAGCGGATGGCCGCGTTCACCGAGTCCATTCCGGCGAATCTGCAGTTGCTGTGGAGCGAGAAGGACTGGACGCTGGGGTCCCTGCCGCTGAACAGTTCGGGTCGCGATTGGGATGCCGCGATCGACGCGGTCGCACGACTGTCGGGCATGTTGCACGTGCTGCCCCCGGTTCGCGGAAGTGCCGTCTACGGCGCTCGCCCCGGCGATCCCGGCCGCGATCGAAGCGATCCGGGTAGGCCACTGGTCCATGAGCCACATAATCAGCAAGCGGACGTGACGCACGACCCACAGCCTCGGGTGGCGGAACCCCGTATCCAGGCGGTGCGAAGCCCGGAATCACGTGTTGCCGAGCCGAGAACGCCCGCGCCCAAGATTCCCGAGCCTCGGATCCGGCCGCCTCGGGTAGCCGAGCCCCGTACCCAGGAGCCTCGTACCCCGGAGCCCCGCACCCGAGATCCTCGTACTTCCGAGCCACGTCCGCAGGAACCCGGACGTAGGCCGCGTCCGCCGCGGCCCGATGCGGCCGGTCCGCAGGCTGCGCGTTCGGCGAATCCGTCGCGTCCGGTGCCGCGTCCGCCTGCGTCGCGTCCGATCCCTTTCGACTCGGAGCGCCGACGCAACCAGCCCTGACGAAAGTTCGGGCGTGTTTACAGGCGCAGGTGCGCTTACGCGGCTAAATTCGTACCTCGTGACGGTTTCTTCGGGTGTTGTCGTGGCAGTGGTGGTCCTGGTCGCGGTTGTCGTGGTCGGTTACGTGCTGATCGCGCTGCGTCGACTCGGTCGGTACAGCGAGCAGACGGAGCAGAGTCTGCGACTGGTCGAGGTCGAACTGGATCGGCGTCACGAGCAGTTGGGCCCGTTCCTCGCGGCCGCGGAGGCCACCGGGCTGTCCGGTGATCTGTTGTGTCAGCTCGGCGGTGCACGGTCGTGGTCCAAGGCAGTGCGCGATCGCAGCCTGGGTCTGCAGGCGCAGGCCGCTGCCGAGAATGCGTTGTCCGCCGCGTTCCATGCTGTGCTCGCCGACGCCGATGCGCGTCAGAATGCGTTGGGCAATTGGGCTTTCCAGGGTCCGGCCGGAGAACTGAACGTCACCGAGCGTCGTATCGCAGGCGCGGTTCGCGTGTACAACGACAACGCGTACCGGTTGTCGCAGGCGATCGGCACGTTCCCGTCCTCGCTCGTCGCCAGGTCTCGCTCGATGACCGCACCGGAACCGTTCGTGGAGACCAAGGAACTGCTCGACGAGCAGCAGTCGGCCGAGATCGCTGCCTAGTGGCAGCAACGACCCGAGATCGAGCATCGGAGCCGCCGGGAGCGGTCGCGCGAGTCGGTGGGTAAGTTCGTACCGACCTATCGAAGATCCGTGGTGCGACGAGAGGAATCCGAACATGGCCGAGAGTGCCGCGAATTCGGACCGGCAGGAACTGGCCGATTTGGTGAAAGAGCTTGCCGTCGTGCATGGGAAGGTCACGTTGTCGTCGGGCAAGGAAGCCGACTACTACGTGGATCTGCGTCGCGCGACCCTGCATCACCGGGCAGGTGCGTTGATCGGTTCGCTGATGCGTGATCTGGTTGCCGATTGGGATTTCGTCTCGGTCGGCGGCTTGACGATGGGCGCAGATCCGGTGGCGATGTCGATCATGCACGCCCAGGGACGGCCGATCGATGCATTCGTGGTGCGCAAGGCAGCGAAGGCGCACGGCATGCAGCGTCAGATCGAAGGACCGGACATCGTCGGCAAACGTGTTCTGGTGGTTGAGGATACGACGACGACCGGAAATTCTCCGCTCACTGCCGTCAAGGCTCTGCGGGACGCGGGCGCGACGGTCGTCGGAGTGGCCACGGTGGTCGACCGCGCGACCGGGGCGGACGAGGTCATCGCCGCCGAGGGACTCGAGTATCGATCCTTGCTCGGCTTGGCGGACCTCGGCCTGTAATCCCGGTCCCGAAAGGGCTTGTCAGCGAACCAGTTGCGCGACGACGACGAAGTTGTCGTCGGTGGGTTCGCCGCCCTGGACGTCGCAGTTCGCCAGGATCAATCGTCCGGGCACCGAGCGTCGGAGTTCGTTGTCGGCCAACAGTGACCCCTTCGGTAGGGGTCCGACCGATTCGACCGCATATTCCAGAATGCCGCTCGCGGTGCGCAGCGCGACGGTGTCGCCGGGCATCACCACGCGCAGCGCCTTGAACGGCGCATCACGCTTCGAATAGTTGTGTCCGGCAACCACTACCGTCTGTTCGGTGGAGGTTCCCGGCATGCCGCTCTCGGCCCACCAGGCAGGTAGCTCGTCGACGGGGTTGAGTACCTGGCCACTGTCGCCGCCGCGGTAGAGCGGATCGGGATGGATGGGGCTGCTCAGATAGGTCGTGCCGTCCGACGACCGGAGTTCGATGTGTTCCGGCTGAGCGGGAGCGACGTCGCTCGTCGGTGCCGTCACAGTGATCTGTGACTGCACCGGCGAGCGATCCGGCGCGGCGACCCCGACTTCGTCACTCGCACAACCTGATACGAGGAGAACGAAGGTCAGGGTCGCCGTCCACAACCAGCGGGTACTACGAGGTGGCATCGGTGGAGCTGCGGCGACGCAGGTAGAACGCTCCGCCTGCAGCCGCGACGACGACCACGCCGACTCCGGCGAGAATCACCGGGGTGTTCGACGAGCTGTCCGATGCGCCCGACGCCTCGTCGGAGGAGTCGCCGAGAGCGAGATCGACCGGCGGCAGATCGCCGGCAACACTGACGACACCGTTCTCGTCGGTGGTGAAGTAGTCCGCGACCGTGAACGATCCGTCCTCGTTCTTGACGCCGACCAGGGAGACTCCGGTCTTGTCGACGACGACGGTGTTCTCGTCGACCTCGGTGACCGGAACGTCCTCGCGGACGGTGTTTCCGAGATTGATCGTCCACTCGAACTTCGGTCCGCTGGCAGCCAATTCGGCGGCTGCGGCCTTCAGATCGGCTTCGGCCTTGGCCTTCTCGTCGGAGTTGGCCTTGGCTGCGGTCACGTCTGCCTGTGCGGCCGTCAGCGCCGTCGCGGCGTCGGTGGCCTTGGTCTTGGCTGCTGCGGCTGCCTCGGTCTTGAGCTGCAGATCCGCGTCGGCGGCCACAACGGCTGCGTTGGCATCCGTCACTGCCTGTGCGGCGTCGGCTGCAGCCTGCTCGAGGTCTGCGATGTCTGCATCGGACGGGGCGGCGTCGAGTGCAGCCTGAGCTGCGGTGGCCGCGTCGGCCTTGGCTTCGGCGTCGGCCTTGGCAGCATCGGCAGCTGTCCGGGCGTCGGCTGCGGCCTTCTCGGATTCGGTTTCCTCACCTGCTGCGGCCTCGGCTGCAGCTTCGAGGTTCAGAGCGTTCTGCTCGGCCATCGCGGCCACGGCAGCGGCCGTCTGCGCTTCGACGTGCAGTGCCAGCGACTTCGCTGCGGTCGCGGCTGCGGCCCTGGTGGCCGCAGCGATCTTGGCGAGGTTGAGGCTCTTGAACGACTCCTGCAGTGCCGCGACGGAATCCTCGACGGCCTTGGTCGACGCATCTGCCTCGACCTTGGCGCTTGCTGCCAGTTCGGCCTTGGCGTTCGCATCGGCGCGAGCTGCCTCGGCTTCTGCGGTGGCCTCGGGATCGCCCGATACCGCTGCTGCCTCGAGCTGGACGGCGAGCTCTTCGGCTGCGGTCGCGTCGGCTGCGGCCTGGTCCGCTGCAGCGTTGGCCTCGTCGGCGGTGGTCTTCAGCTCGGCAGCGTCGTTCTTGACTGCGGTTACCGCAGCACTGGCGGCAGTGCTGGCGACCACGGCGGCCTTGGCCTCCGCGGCGGCCGTCTTGGCCTTGACGTCGGCCTCGGCGGCGGCGACCTCTGCCTTGGTGGCGTCCGTGCTCGCGGTGGCCTCGGCGGCCTTGGCGGTCTCGAGCCGCACCTGGGCGGCAGTGGTGGCTTCCACCGCTGCCTTGCTCTCGGCCTCGGCGTCGGCGATCGCCTGCTTCTCGGCGTCGGACAGCTGCGGGATGATGTCCAGGTTGACCGTCGCGGTGCCGTCGTCGTTGAAGACGACGCCACCGGTCACCTGCGGCAGTGGGCGGATGGCCGACGGGACCTCGGGGGCCGGCACTGCCGCTGCGGCGGCCGCTGCGGCGTCTTCAGGGGTGACGGCCGGAGCAGGCGCTTCGATCTGCCCGTCGACGGTGGCCGATCCCTCGACGGTTGCGCCCTCTTCCGCGGTGGGAGCGCCGGACTCGGTGCCTTCTTCGGTGGCGGGCTGTTCGACGGAGGAGCTTTCGGGTGTCTGATCCTGCGCACTGGCGATTCCCGGTGCGGCGATGGAGAGGGACAGTGCCATGGCGGCCCCGGCAGCGGCGAGGCGCGCCTTCTTGGACCTGGCGATCGACTTCTGCGACATGGAGATTGTGGCCCTTCGGTCAGTGGCAGCATCGTGCTGCACGCACCCGCCCTCCCACGCGGAACGGGTGTAGTTGGTGAGTCACACGAACAACCGTGTTGACGTGACCGTAAACCAACCGGCCGGTCTCGGGAACCCTTCAGAGCTTTACCTGAGAATTGGTTATGAAAGTGTTACTGATGGGACGTATGTGACGAGAGAGATTCGAGACGTGAAACGGCGGTCGAGATGCGTACATCTCGACCGCCGCGAAAACCCCGTCGGGTGAACGTATTTCAGTCGCCGACCGTCACCGCGCGGGCCTCGTCGATGCTGTGAGGTGCGGGTTCGTGATCGTCGACGTGAGCGAGCACCTTCCGGCCGGTTGCCAACACGACGATGGCGAGAGCAGTACAGGCGGCACCCACCCAGAACGGGACGTGCGTGTTCGACTCGCCCAGTTTGCCGGCCAGGTAGGGAGCCGCGGCCCCGCCGGTGAAGCGAACGAAACTGTAGGCCGCCGATGCCGTCGAGCGCTCGACCGGTGCCGAGATCATCACGGTCTCGGTGATCAGCGTGTTGTTGACGCCGAGGAACAACCCGGCCACGACGGTTCCCACGATGAGGACGGTCTTGTTCTCGGTGAACATCGCCATGACGGCCAGGTCGACGGCGAACAGCAGCAGCGCGAGCATCATCATGTTCAGCGTTCCGAAGGCCCGCTGCAGCTTCGGCGCGACGAACACCGACGCCACGGCCAGGCACAGGCCCCAGCCGAAGAAGATGAAGCCGATGGAGTAGGTGCCCATGTCCAACGGGAAGGGGGTGTAGGCGAGGAGGGTGAAGAATCCGTAGTTGTAGAGCAGCGCGGTGATGCCGACAGTGAGCAGGCCGCGGTGACGAAGCGCGCGGAACGGATCGAGTATCGACGTGGTGCGGGCGGGCTTCGGGGTGTCCGGAAGCATGACGATGAGCAGGATGAACGCGACGGCCATCAGTGCGGCCACCCCGAAGAACGGTCCGCGCCAGCTGAACCCGCCGAGAACTCCACCGACGAGAGGGCCGGTCGCTATACCGATACCGAGTGCGGCCTCGTAGAGGATGATCGCGCGAGCGACACCTCCCGATGCGGCACCGACGATGGTCGACAGCGCCGTCGCGATGAACAGGGCGTTGCCCAGCCCCCAGCCCGCGCGGAATCCGATGATCTCGCCGACCGATCCGGACGTACCTGCCAGGGCTGCGAAGACGACGATGATCGCCAGTCCCACCAGCAGCGTGCGCTTGGGGCCGAAGCGACTCGACACCACTCCGGTGATCAGCATCGCGATGCCGGTGACGAGCATGTAGCTGGTGAACAGCAGTGACACCTGGGATGGCGAGGCGTCGAGCTGTTCACCGATGGGCTTCAGGATGGGGTCCACGAGACCGATGCCCATGAAGGCGATGACGCTGGCGAATGCGACTGCCCATACTGCGCGAGGTTGCTTCAGCAGGCTGTCGGTCGAGGTGCTGGTGGTCACGAAAGAGTTCCTCTCGTTTCGTGATCGACGGGCTCGAGAATGCTGCGAAGCTCGCTCAAGCCGTCGGTCAGTTTCTGGATCTGTTCTGGGTCGCGGTCGGACAGGTACGGGAGAAGTCCGTCGACGAGGTGGCGTCGACCTTCGGCGAGCCATCGGTGGCCGGACTCGGTCATCTCGATGAGAACGGCACGCGAATCGTCGGGGTCGGGTCGCCTGGTGACGAGATCGGCGTTGCTCAACTTGGCGAGCAGCGCCGTTGCCGAGGGTTGGGAACAGCGGTCCAGCTCTGCGAAGGTGCTGATGCGCAGGGGCTGGTACTCCTCGAGCAACGACAGGGCCCGCATCCACGCCCTCGGCCATTCGTCGCTGCCGAACCGTGCGGCCAATCGGACGAAGCGCGACGAGCTGGTGACCAGCTGCGAGAGGAGATCTCGGATGTCTTCGTCGGAGTGACTCACCGATTTATTGTTACATACACTAACTATCTATCGCAAAATACGATCTCGCCCGGGGGATGGACGAGCTCGGATCAGTGTTGCCGCAGCAGATCGGCGATCTCGCGGTCCCACTCGGCGTCCCGTCGACCGTCGTAGCGGAAGCGCATCAATTGATAGGCACCGATGAGAACGGATGCCACGAGCACCCAGCTGCCGATGGTGTTGAAAATGGATGCGGCGACGACATCAGACGAGGTCAGGGGGCGCATGCTCAGATCGCCGCTGTTGTCGACCCAGATCTGCGTGGTGGTCCCGGCAGGCGATCCGGTGTCGACGCTGACGCGTCCGGTGTGCTCGACGCCTCGGTAGACCCAGCGTGAGTCGACGGCAGTTGCGGCTGCGCCGGATGCGCCGAGCTCGGTGGATACGGCGGGCACGGATTGTGCGACTGCCGTCGTGGTCGCGGTGACCTGGTGAATCGAATTCTTCTGGTCTTCGAGTCGCTGTTGTTGATCGGAGTGGGCAGTGGCACCGATCCACAGCGACACCGGAACCATGAGTATCAGCAGTGCGGTCACCCAGTGCTTGATGCGCGCCTGACGAACGTCGCAGTCGCGGAGCAAAGGGTTGGGATTGCCGGCGAAGGCGGATCGTCCCGAACTGTCCTGCCCGGTGAGTTTGCGGCGCATGATGGTCCCCACTACCTCGATATGATCCGACCGACCTCTCCACGATGGCGACGCGACCTGCGAGTATCAAGCGATAGGGGTCAGCGTCACATGTGACTTGCGCTGTGACGAGATTGTCGGTGGAGGTCTGCGATGGTTGTCGGTCGGATTCGGCGGGCTCGTGCAGCCGCGCTGGTGGCGGGTGCGGTGACCGTGGTCGGTGCGGCGGCGGGGTCGATGCCCGTGCAGCGCATGGCCAAGCCTCTGATCGTCCCGGCACTGGCGAGCGGGCTCGATCCAGCGCGAGATCGGGTGCTCCTGGCGGGTCTTGCGGCGGCCACGGTCGGCGATGTTCTGTTGATCGACCCCGACGACGATTCCGCTCTGGAATGGGGCGCGCGTGCGTTCGCGGTGATGCAGGGCAGTTATACGTATCTGCTGCTCCGTCGGGGTGCGCGTCCGACGCTGCTCGACGCCGTTCCGCGATACGCCGGATGGGCAGTCGCATCGACGCTCCTGGCCGGGCGGCAGCCCGCGGTGGCGTCGACCCTGACCGGCTACGGTGCGGTGCTCGCGACCACGTCGACCCTGTCTGCGCGTTCGGTCTCGCGCGGCGGCGATCGCAGGCTGATCATCGGCGGTGTTCTGTTCACCGTCTCCGACGCGCTGATCGTGTTCAGACGGCTCTTTCTGACCGAGGACCGTCGGCGGCGCGCCGCGGAAGCGGTCATCCTCTCGACCTATGTGGCGGCGCAGGTCCTACTCGTCGAGGCCCTGGCTTCGGGGTAGAAGCAGTACCCGCTCGCGGTGGGCAGGGTCGACGCGAACGGCGATGACGGTGCCCGGCTCGAATCGTGAGCTGTCCGAACGTGGGATGTCGTAGACGATCTTGCCGAAGTAGCTGCCCGAGCCCGGCACGGTGAATTCGAGGTCCAACTCGGCGGTGTCGTCGTCGATCCGGCGGATGGCATCGACCGTCGCCCACCCCTCCATGCCGTGTTCGATCAGTTCCTTCTGCTCACGTGTGGGGCGTCCGGCGATCAGCATGGCCAGTCCGAGAGCTGCGCCGAATCCGGCGACCAGGGCTGCCAACTGATACGGAAGCGTTCCCGGTGGGGTGCGGTCCCTCAACCAACCGATCCAGATCGCCAGCACAAGGGCGTAGCCGATCGTCACGACTACGACGGATCGCACGATTCTCGCGTTGTTCACTTCGGTGCTCCTACGCCGCCGAAAGCGGCCGTTGGATATTCGACGATAGGGGGTTACCGGTAAGTAGGGTTACATGTACGGTGATCGATGTGACTCGACCAACTGTCTTCATCTCAGGCGCAGCTGCCGGTATCGGCCGCGCGACGGCCCTCAAGTTCGCCGCCAGTGGCTACCTCGTCGGTGCCTACGACATCGACGAGACCGGCTTGGCATCGCTCGGCAAGGAAGCTGCCTCGCTCAGCGGCCGTGTGGTCACCGGCATCTTGGATGTAACCAACTCCGACCAGTGGGAAACCCGGTTGAAGGAGTTCGTTTCCGAGGGCGACGGTCGACTCGACATTCTGATCAACAACGCCGGAATCCTCGCCGCGGGCGCTTTCGAGGACATGCCGCTTTCGGTGCACCGCCGTCAGATCGACATCAACGTCAACGGGGTCGTCTACGGCACCCTCGCGGCTTTCCCGTACCTCAAGGACACGGCAGGCGCGCAGGTCGTCAACCTGTGTTCGGCGTCGGCCATCTACGGTCAGCCCGAGTTGGTGACGTACGGCGCAACCAAGTTCGCGGTACGCGGCATCACCGAGGCGTTGGACCTCGAGTGGAGCAAGTACGACATCTCGGTCAAGGCCATGTGGCCGCTGTTCGTCCAGACTGCGATGACCCAGGGCGTGTCGACGGGCACCACGAGTTCGTTGGGTGTCCGGCTCACCGTCAAAGACGTGTCCGACGCGATCTTCGACGCGACCCGGCCGGTGAAGCGTCGGCTGCACAAGGTGCATTTTCCGGTCGGCTTGCCGTCCAAGGCGCTCTCGCTCGGCTCGCGCTTCTCGCCCGCGTGGCTTACTCGCGAGGTCAACCGGCGCCTGAGCCACACCTAGAACTCGTCGCCGAACGATGCCGGCCCTGACGCCGGTATCGTCGGTCTTTCGAGCAATCGGTGTCGAAAGGTGGGTCGGGGTTTCTTCATGCTGAGTACGTGGGGTTCGAGCAGGTTGCGTTCGAGCAGGGCAAGGCGAATGGGTCGGTTTCGAGCCTGGTCGGTGGGAATCGGGGCCGCGGCGCTGGTACTCGCCGGTTGCAGCAGTGAGTCCGCTGCCCAGCCGCCGCCGCAGCCGTCGACCACCACTCTCGCGCCGACGACGACCACGGCAACCACCACTCCTGCGCCGGTGACGACGACGGAAGAAGCGCTCCCGCCGCCCCCGCCTCCGGTCGAGCCGCCGCCCACCGCAGAACCGCAGACGACGTACGCCGCCATCGGCGGCGCGTTCTACTTCAGTTCCCCGGACGGTCTGTTCCAGTGCGGAATCGTGCCGCTGTCGAACCGCACCGAGGCCGGGTGTCAGGGCACCACCACTCCGGTGCCGCCGCGGCCGGAGGATTGCATGATCAACTGGGGCAACGGTATTCGAGTTACCAATCAAGGGCCGGCGGCCTTCATGTGCTCCGGCGGCGTGGTCTACACCTCGGGTGGGGAAACGATCGATCCGCCGCTCGCGGTCGGGGCGACCATCGCCGAGAACGGATTCACCTGCACGTCCGCCGAGAACGGCATCTCGTGCGTCGACGACGCGACCGGACACGGATTCCGCATCGCACCGGACAGCAACGAAATCTATTGAGCAGCGACAGCACTCCTCCGTCGGACGATGCCGGTCCCACCGAGTGGGGCGAGAACCCCAACGGTGTCGGACCGTGGTCCGACACCCACGTCGAACCACCACCCGACGACCCGCGGTTGGACCCGGAACTGCTCGCAGGCGGTGACCGCCGCAACGTCGTCGACGCCTACCGCTACTGGCGGCGCGAGGCCATCGTCGCCGATATCGACACCCGACGGCATTCGCTGCACGTCGCCATCGAGAACTTCACCAACGACGCCAACATCGGGACGGTGGTGCGCACCGCGAACGCCTTCGCCGCCCAGGCGGTGCACATCGTCGGGCGACGTCGGTGGAACCGCCGCGGTGCCATGGTCACCGACCGCTACCAGCACATCCACCACCACGACACGGTGGAAGCGCTGATGGCGTTCGCCGCGGAGCAGGGCCTCGTCGTCGTGGCCGTCGACAACACCCCGGGGTCGGTGCCGATCGAGACGGCGGAGTTGCCGCGCGACTGCCTGCTGCTCTTCGGACAAGAGGGACCGGGCGTCACCGACAGTGCCCGCGCATCGGCGTCGATGACCGTATCGATCGCCCAGTTCGGTTCCACCCGCAGTATCAACGCCGGGGTTGCCGCGGGAATTGCCATGCACTCGTGGATTCGGCGGCATGCCGACATCGATACTGCGTGGTGACACCACCACGGGTTCCGGAACGGTTTCGGGGGCGGTTTCCGGGGCGGGATGTAACGAATCTGCAACGGTAGTGGCAGGATTGCGGGTATGCAGGAGTTGTGGTCGCAGCGTGCGGACGCCGCGGAGGGGGCCGTCGTCGCGCGGCACATGCGTCGGCTCTGGGGGCTACCGGGCACGACGTTGGGAGTCGTCGCCTGGCCACCGGTCCGGAAGGAACGGATGTTCCTGCGCTGGCACTACTGGTGGCAGGCCCACCTGCTCGACTGCGCGGTCGACGCCGCAGATCGCGATCTCACCCCCAAGCGCCGTCGGCGACTGAACAAGATCACCCGAGCGCACCGAACCCGCAACGTCAGCGGGTGGACCAACAACTACTACGACGACATGGCGTGGCTCGGGTTGGCGCTCGAACGGGCGCAGCGGAAGCACTTCGTCGGCAATCGCGGTGGCATCCAGCAGATCGAGATGGAATTGTTCGACGCCTGGGCTCCGGCCGAGGGCGGCGGCATTCCGTGGCGCAAGAAGTCCGACTTCTACAACGCACCCGCCAACGGTCCGGCCGCGATCTTGTTGGCGCGCACCGGTCGGCTGTGGCGTGCCCAGGAGATGGCCGACTGGATGGACCACACCCTCAGGGACGAGCGCACGGGGCTGATTCTCGACGGAATGCATTCCACTCGCGCACTCGTCGATGCCGGCAAACCCGGTGATATGGAACGCGCCGTGTACAGCTACTGCCAGGGCGTCACGTTGGGCCTCGAGACCGAACTCGCAGTTCGGCTCGGCGAACCCAGGCACGCGCACCGAGTCCACGCTCTGGTCGACGCAGTCGACAACCACCTGACCCGCAACCTCGTCATCACCGGCGGCGGTGGGGGAGACGGTGGCCTGTTCAACCCGATCCTCGCGCGGTACCTGGCGATGGTCGCGGTGAAGCTGCCCGGGGACTCCGACGCCGACGACCGAGCTCGCGAACTCGCAGCTGCGATCGTGCTGAACTCGGCCGAAGCAGCGTGGGAGAACCGCCTCGAAGTGGAAGACAACCCGCTGTTCGGAGCCGACTGGACCCGCGAAGCCCGATTCCCGGGGCAAGGTCTGCACATCGCCAGCTTCACCGAAGGAACGGTCCGACCGTCCGACGTACCCGAGCGAGACCTCTCGGTCCAACTGGGCGGATGGATGCTCATGGAAGCCGCATACCGCGTCGCAGCTGCAGGTTTCTGAGTCGTTCCGCAGGCTCCACTCCTGCCAGGTTTCTGAGTCGTTCCGCAGGCTCCACTCCTGCCAGGTTTCTAGAGCCGCTACTCCACGACCTCTTCGACCTCGATGGTCTCTTCGGGGCGTGCCATTTCCTTGCGGTACTGCCAGATGCCGAGTCCGGTTCCGACGACCAGCAGCACGACCATGCCGATGAGGACGGCGGGCATCAGCCACGGGATGCCGTCGATGAACGAGCCGAAGTAGAACCCGATCAGCAACAGCACCGGAGCCCAGATGATGGCACCGAGTGTGCTGGCGATCGTGTACTTGCGGTGATCCATCTTCGCGGCACCGGCGACGAGTGGGCACAGGGTGCGCACCCAGGGGATCCATCGCGCGACCAGCACCGCCCAGAATCCGTGCTTTTCCAGCAGGAGATTGACCTTGTGCAGGTTCTTGGTGTTGAGGTATTTGCCGTTCTTGCGGGCCACCAGCGTCGAGCCCGTGCGGTGACCGATCGAGTACCCCACCTGGTTGCCGGCGATGGCGGCGACCATTGCACCGAGCGACAGCGCCCAGATGTGACCGGTGCCCGACGCGTGGGTCGCCATCACGATTCCTGCCGTGATCAGCATCGAATCTCCCGGCAGGAACAATCCGATGATCACCGCGCATTCGATGAAGACGAAAGTCATGACGATGATCCACACGACGAGGGGGCCTGCTGTCTCCAGCGGACCGAAACTGCCGACGGCCTGAACGGAGACGGTCGGCAGCGCAGTGGTAATCGACGACATGGACTCGATCACTTTCGGAAGATCTCGATCAGGACTTGGTGTCCGGGGCGTCTGCCTCGATCATGTCGGTGGCCTCCCCGAGCGGAGTCTTGCGGGCCTTGATCATGCGCTTGCCGACCTCGATGACGATGGGCAGTACGGAGACGGCGACGATGAGCAGGAAGATGATGTCGACGTGGTCGCGGATGAACGCGATCTGCCCGAGCAGGTAACCGAGGGTGGTTACACCCGCGCCCCAGAGCACGCCGCCGACGACGTTGTAGGTGAGAAACAGTGAGTACTTCATGTGCGACGCACCGGCGACGACCGGTGCGAACGTACGCACGATCGGCACGAAGCGCGCCAGGATGATGGTGATCGGACCGTGCTTCTCGAAGAATATGTGCGATTCGTCGATGTACTTCTTCTTGAAGAAGCGCGAATCGTTGCTCTTGAAGAGGGCTGCGCCGCCCTTCGTGCCGATCAGATAGCCGACCTGATCACCGAGGATTGCCGCAATCGGAATCAGGATCACGAGAGTCCAGATGGACGCGAACGGCTCGATCTCGGTGGACTTCGACGCTGCGATCAAGCCGGCCGTGAAGAGGAGCGAATCGCCTGGGAGCAGCGGAAATAGTAGCCCGGACTCGATGAACACGACCAGCAGCAGCCCGATCAGCACCCAGTGACCGAAGGAGTTGAGCAGGTTCACGGGGTCGAGAAATCCAGGTAACAACGCCAGATTGGTCGTCACCGATTCCGAGGCAGCTAGAAGACTCACCGCGCCCACACTACCGGCCTGAACCGGGAAGTCCCTCCGTAGTTGGTGTCGCCCGGCTGTGAACACGCTGCCCTGTTCGATCTCCCGCGTAATGACGTCAGCGATGCGGGTACGCACGACACCGGGCTCGGAGGTTGCCATACTGCACAGGACACAACCGAACTTTTCAATGGAGGAATGACGCCGTGCCTATCGCAACTCCCGAGGTCTACGCCGAGATGCTGGGCCGGGCGAAGGAACACAAGTTCGCCTTTCCGGCAATCAACTGTGTGGGTTCCGAGTCCATCAACGCCGCCATCAAGGGCTTCGCCGACGCGGGTAGCGACGGCATCATCCAGTTCTCGACCGGTGGAGCCGAGTTCGGCTCGGGACTGGGCATCAAGGACATGGTCGTCGGCGCTGTGGCGCTCGCCGAGTTCGCGCACGTGATCGCCGCCAAGTACGACGTCACCATCGCTCTGCATACCGACCACTGCCCCAAGGACAAGCTGGACACCTACGTTCGGCCGCTCATCGCGATCTCACAGGAGCGCGTCGACGCAGGCAAGAACCCGCTGTTCCAGTCGCACATGTGGGACGGCTCGGCCATCCCGATCGACGAGAACCTCGAGATCGCCAAGGACCTGCTCGCCCGCGCGGCGGCAGCGAACATCATTCTCGAGGTCGAGATCGGTGTCGTCGGCGGCGAGGAAGACGGCGTCGAGGCGGAGATCAACGACAAGCTCTACACCTCCAACGAGGACTTCCTCAAGACCGTCGAGGCCCTCGGCGCAGGCGACGCGGGCTCGCGCTACCTGCTGGCGGCGACGTTCGGCAACGTGCACGGCGTCTACAAGCCGGGCAACGTCAAGCTCAAGCCGTCGGTGCTGGCGGACGGCCAGAAGGTCGCGTCGGAGAAGCTGGGCCTGGCATCGGGCTCCAAGCCGTTCGACTTCGTCTTCCACGGCGGATCGGGATCGGCGAAGAGCGAGATCGAAGAGGCTCTCGAGTACGGCGTGGTGAAGATGAACGTCGACACCGACACCCAGTACGCGTTCAGCCGTCCCATCGCCGGACACTTCTTCTCCAACTACGACGGCGTTCTGAAGGTCGACGGCGAGGTCGGCAACAAGAAGGCCTACGACCCGCGCAGCTACCTCAAGAAGGCAGAGGCCGGCATGACCGCCCGCGTCGTCGAGGCTTGCAACGACCTCAAGTCCGCCGGTCGCAGCGTGAGTGCCGGCTAGAGCGACTTCGCCGCAGGTGCGCGGCCACACCTAGCGCGCGCCGGCGTTCCGGGCCCCCGCCGCCGGACCGGCACACCCTCCACAGAACCCCCCCGCGGCGCC
>NZ_JAWLRY010000017.1:43005-110670 GCF_033142325.1 Rhodococcus sp. IEGM 1370
GCGGAAACTCGTAGCAGGCTACGAGTTTCCGCGCACCTGCAGCGTCAGCTGCACACCTTCCACTGATCGCCCTCGAGGCGCAGGTCGAAGGTGCGCGGCGATCGATCGTTCGGGTTGGCCTCGGTGTGCGCGATGACCTGGGCGATCGCGGTGGTGTCGTCGCCGACCTGGATGGCGTCGATGCTGTCGAGGGTCGGGATGTTGCCCTGCTCGGCCGAGACGCGGTGGACATCGGCGAATTCCGCGTCCGGGATGTCCCGGTAGAACGTCGCGAGGTCACCGCACGAGGTACTGCGCAGCGTGGCGAGGTCGCCGTCGGCCAATGCGCGGGTGAACGACTCGACGGTCGTTCTGATCCGGGCCTCCGGGGAGTCGTCGACGCTCGTGCGGTCGATCAGCAGATACGCACCGGCGGCGACTGCCGCGACCACGACAACTACAGCCACCAGCGCCGCCCACCACTTCTTCCGACTCGGTTTGCCGGGTTCCGTCGGCGGGGGTCCGACGCGCTGCGGTCCGACCTGCTTCGGTCTCGGTTGCTGCGGCTCGATCTTCCTCGGCCCGACCGGCTGCGGCACGGCGGCTGGTGATTTCTTCTCTGCCGCAACATCTTTCGCTGGAGCGCCGGACGGGTTTCGCGGCGGGATACGACGCGGGGCTGCAGTCGGCTTCGCGACCGGCTTCGCCTCCGCTGCCGGTTCCTCGGCTGGGGCAGTGACGATCTTCTCGGTCGGAGGGTCGGCGGGCTCGTCGACCTGCTTCTTCTTGCCCAGATCGATCTTCTCGGTGGCCGCGTCGGCCTCGGAGGGCGCCTTCTTCTTCTCGTCCGGCATGCGTTCTCCCTCGTTCACCGAATTCATCCGAGAACTCGGAGGTTCTCGATTTCGTCAGCTGGCAGCCTATCGACCGGGTGTGCCGCTCGCCGCGAGCGCCACCGGGGGTGTTCGGACACGATTCGGTGACGTAGGGGCACAATGAGCGCCATGACTTCTTTCGGTGATCTGCTCGGACCCCAACCCACACTGTTGCCCGGAGACGACGAGGCCGAATCCGCGCTGCTGAACCACGAAGCGCCCGAGGCTGTCGCGGCGGCGCATCCGACGGCGTCCATCGCGTGGGCCTACCTGGCCGAGGCCGCCCTCGAGTCCGGTGCCACCATCACGGCGTACGCCTATGCTCGTACCGGTTACCACCGAGGTCTGGACCAGTTGCGTCGTAACGGATGGAAGGGATTCGGGCCGGTCCCGTACAGCCATGAGCCCAACCGAGGATTCCTCCGATGCGTCGCAGTCCTCGCCAAAGCGGCCCGCGACATCAACGAGCACGACGAGTACGCCCGCTGCCTCGACCTCCTCGAAGACTGTGACCCCAAGGCAGCAGAAGCGCTCGGCCTGGGCTGACAGGGCGCGCGCCAGCCGGGTGCGCGGCCGAACCCGAGTGAAATCGGGCAGCGCTCGGCTGAAGTTGTCGCTGCTGCCCATCATTCAGTGCGCGTTGGCGGCAGGTGTGGCGTGGTTCGTCGCGACGGACATCGTCGGTCACGAGAGCCCGTTCTTCGCGCCGATCGCCGCTGTCGTCTCACTGGGCGTCTCGCTCGGTGCGCGGGTGCGCAGATCGGCCGAGCTCGTCGTCGGAGTGACGGTGGGCATCGGCATCGGAGATCTGCTGATCTCACTGATCGGAAGCGGTCCGTGGCAGATCGCTCTTGTCGTGGTGTTGGCGATGTCGGCTGCGGTGTTCCTCGACGGCGGCCCGATCATCGCTATGCAGGCCGGATCGTCCGCCGTGCTGGTCGCGACACTCATTCCACCCGGCAACATGGGTGGCCCCAACCGCATGGTCGACGCGTTGGTCGGTGGCCTGGTGGGCATCGCGATCGTGGCGTTGATCCCGACGCATCCGGTGTGGCGAGCCCGTAAGGATGCGGCGAGCGTGTTGGCGACGGCTGCGAGCGTGTTGCAGAAGGTGGCCGACGGTTTGGTGGCCAACGATCCCAAACCGATCGAGGAGGCGTTGCGCAAGGCGCGTGCGACGCAGTCCGGTATCGATGCTCTGCGGACCGACCTCAAGGGCGGCCGGGAGATCGCGCGAATCTCTCCGATGTATTGGAACCACCGCAATCGTCTTGCGGCGCTCGCGGCCACGGCCGATCCCATCGACAACGCCGTCCGCAATATCCGGGTGCTCGCGCGCCGGTCGCTGACGTTGGTGCGCGACGACGAGATTCTCGATCCGCGTGTCGTCGACGAGGTGGAGAAGTTGGCGCATGCGGTGGAGGTGTTGCGGCAGATGATCCTCGCCGATCCGGGACAGAAGCCCGACGCGGCAGAAGCAGCGCGAGTGTTGAGGTCGGTTGCGGCCGGTGCCAAGCCGGAGTTGATCTCGAACGCCGGTCTGTCGGCGACGGTGGTGCTGGCGCAGTTGCGATCGATCATCGTCGACTTGCTGCAGGTCGCCGGGCTCAAGCGTATTTCTGCATTGGCGACACTTCCACCGACGGTGGACCATCCGCACGTCCCGCCGGAGTTGTGACCCGAGCACACCATTGCATATATGCGTATGTACGCATATGGTGACTTCCGGAAGTCGACATCGGTCACCAGGGGGAGTCATGGGCGCGGGTCACGGGCACAGCCACGGCGTGGGCGGTCACTCGCCCGCAGGTGCGGGGCCGCCCAGGTCTCGGGTGCGCAAGATGGTCGTCGCGCTGGCGATCCTGGTGGTGTTCCTCGTCGTCGAGGCATCCGTGGCCCTGGCTATCGGGTCGCTCGGCCTGCTCGCCGACGCCGGCCACATGCTCACCGATGTGCTCGGCATGTCGATGGGTCTGATCGCGTTGATGCTCGCTCGCAAGGGAAGTGCAGCAGCGGCAAGAACATTCGGCTGGCATCGGGCAGAAGTGTTGACCGCCATCGCAAATGCCGTTCTGTTGCTCGGTGTTGCGGCGTTCATCATGTACGAGGCGATTTCACGCATCGGCGATGCTCCTGAAATCCCCGGCGTACCACTGATTCTCACCGCGACGGCCGGTCTCGCGGCCAACATTGTCGTGATGCTGCTCATTCGTGGCGACGCCAAGGATTCCCTGGCCGTCCGCGGTGCGTACATGGAGGTTCTGGCCGATGCGGTCGGTAGCGTCGGCGTGCTCGTGGCCGGCGTGCTGATGGTCGTGTTCGGGTGGACGTGGGCGGACATCGTCGTCGGCGTCCTGATCTCGCTGTGGGTCATTCCGCGTGCGATCAAGCTCGCCGGGTCGGCGCTGCGCATCCTCACCCAGGCGAGCCCGGCAAATGTCGACGTCGACGCGCTGACCGGCGACCTGCGCGCGCTACCGGGCGTGACGGGAGTGCACGACCTGCACGTGTGGACACTCACCACCGGAATGGATGTGGCCACGGTGCACCTCGAATGTGAGGGGTCGTCGTCGATGGTGCTCGATCGTGCCAAGTCGCTGCTGTCCGGCTACGGCCTCGACCACGCCACGGTGCAGGTCGAACCCGCCGCGCACGGCCGAACCTGCAAGGAAGAGCTCACCTGGTGACGGTGTGTACGTCGGAGCCGGGACGCCACACGTCGATCTGCATGTGATCGTCCACCAGTGAGGTCAGTACGACCTCGGTGATGTCGAGATCGAACACGTGGTACGGCACCAGCTCGCCCGGCGCGGCGTCGAATATCGGTTGCAGCACAGCAGGATCGGTGATTTCGACGGCACGCCCGCCGATCTTCGCGTCCCCGCCCTCCATCGAGTGGTGACCCGGATTGCTGTGCAGCGCGAACCGTCCGTCGCGCTGGAGATCTCGTGCTTTGACGGCTCCGAGCATCGAGCCGAGGCGCAGTACGCCGCTGTCGTCGAACTCGACCTCGGTTCCGCTGACGCGCGGTGAGCCGTCCACCCGGAGCGTCGCGAGTACATGGTGCTTGTGGGCGGTGAATCTGGCGCGCACCGCCGATGCCAGGCTCGGTGCTGCCGTCGAGAAGTCGTTCCACGTCGTCATGGGGAAATTATGCGACCGAGCACCGACACAATCGGGAAAGTCTGCACAGAACCTGCCTGCATCGACGGAATCCCGTCGATCGCGCTCGAAACCGTGCAATTCTTCCCGCTGCTCCTGGATGAACCAGCCGTCACAGCCAGAATCGCATCAGGTAGTTGCCGTTGCCTGCGAAGAACTCGGGAACACCGGACAGCCCGAACAGGGTGTAGATCGCACCGAAGAACAAGGAGTTGACTGCGGGCACGAACAGCAACGCGACGAGAACGAGGATTCCGTAGCCCTTGAACTGGTTCAGCGATGCACGGGTGGCGGGCGAGAGCGAGGGCTCGAGTGCGGCGTAGCCGTCGAGTCCCGGAACCGGAATCAGGTTGAGGATCGTGGCCATGATCTGCAGGAACGCCAGGAAGCTGAGCCCGTACCAGAAGGCCTGATGAGTGCCGTCGGTGCCGAACATGCGAATGACGATCAGGAGTGCCACGGCGACTAGGGCATTGGCGAAGGGGCCGGCGAGGGCGATGCGCCGCTGCGTGGACGCCGAGAACTGCCCGGTCCGGAGGTACACGGCCCCGCCCGGAAGTCCGATTCCGCCGATCGCGATGAACACCACCGGTAAGACGATCGAGAGCAGCGGGTGGGTGTACTTCAGCGGGTTGAGCGTCAGATAGCCGCGGAGTTCGACCTCTCGGTCGCCGGCGCGGAATGCGGTGAATGCGTGACCGAATTCGTGCAGGCACACCGAGGCGATCCAGCCGGCCAGTACAAGGACGAACACTCCGAGGCGCGCGGTGAACGAGGTGACGTCCTCGGCCGTCCACGCCAGCGCGCCGCCCACTCCCGCGACGGCGAGGACGGCAACGAACACCGGGCTCGGCAGAACGGGACTGCGGCGCAGCGGAACGGTCATCGGACCAGTAGCCACTCTTCGTGGTGACGATAGAACGTCGACCGCTTCACCGTTCGGTCGCCGGCGATGCCGTCGCGCATCAGGTCTGCGGCGGGGGAGCCGAGCTGCATCGCCCGTCCGCTCACCCAGCGGCGAGGCAGAAATCGTCGACGGCTGATCACTCGCGCGCGCAGCCCCGGCAGTTCCGGGGTCGGTGCCACCTCGACGCCGGGTACGACTCCGGAGAACAACCGAGTGTCGTCGACGTATGCCTCGCCCTCGAGTTCCGCGCCGCCGGCACCGCCGAGGAGCGCGCGACCGACAACGGCCTTGCCTGCGTCGTCGCGAATGAGGGGTGTGCTCGACGCCTTGCCCGTCAGTGCCACCTTTGCGGCACGGGATCCCGTTCCGAGCTTGTAGATGTGGGCGGCGTCGGTCGCGGTCTCCGGTACGAATGCGACTTCGACGTGCAGCCGATCGGTGCGCATCAATCGGGTCAGTACGGCCGCCAGGGACGCGTCGCTGCCCAGGACGATGATGCGGGGGGCCGGTGCGGATTCGATGTCGGAGAAGATCGCGCTGCAGTCGTCGTCTGTCGGTACTGCATCGGCGGTGCGCAGTGGGACGTCGGTCAGCGTGATCGGCAACGGCGGATTTCCGCAGTGCAGAACGAACGGTGTCACGGCGCTCCTAGATCTTCGTCGAACCCTCGAACGACCATAGTGCCCTCGTTTCGGCTCCACCGTAGCGGCATGCGGGCCAGCTCACCGCCTCGGCTAGACTGTTCCCCCGGCCACTGTCGCGCCTGCGGCAAATGGTGACGGCTGCGTTCGATCGAGCAGTATTTGCAGCGCGTCCTCGCACGAAAGCAACGTAGGAGAGCACATGCCGGCGATAGTCCTGATCGGCGCCCAGTGGGGCGACGAGGGCAAAGGCAAAGCCACCGACCTGTTCGGCGAACGCCTTCAGTGGGTCGTTCGCTACCAGGGCGGCAACAACGCCGGTCACACGGTCGTCCTTCCGAACGGCGACAAGTTCGCGTTGCACCTGATCCCGTCGGGAATTCTCACGCCCGGCGTGAAGAACGTCATCGGCAACGGCGTCGTCGTGGACCCGGGTGTGCTGCTCACCGAGCTCGAAGGCCTCGAGAAGCGTGACGTCGATACCACGAACCTGCTGCTCAGCGCCGATGCGCACCTGATCATGCCGTACCACGTCGCCATCGACAAGGTGACCGAACGCTTCCTCGGTGCCAAGAAGATCGGAACCACCGGCCGCGGTATCGGGCCCTGCTATCAGGACAAGATCGCTCGCGTCGGCGTCCGCGCAGCCGATGTGCTCGACGAGAAAATCCTGACCCAAAAAGTCAAGGCCGCACTGGAATTCAAGAACCAGGTGCTCTCGAAGATCTACAACCGGCGGGCGCTGGACTCACAGCAGGTGGTCGACGAGGTGCTCGAGCAGGCCGAGGGCTTCAAGCACCGCATCACCGACACCAGGTTGCAGCTCAACCTCGCGCTCGAGCGCGGCGAGACCATATTGCTCGAGGGGTCGCAGGGCACTCTGCTCGACGTCGACCACGGCACCTATCCCTACGTCACGTCCTCGAACCCGACTGCGGGCGGCGCGTCGGTCGGTTCCGGCATCGGCCCCAACAAGATCGGGACCGTCCTCGGCATCCTGAAGGCGTACACGACGCGTGTCGGCTCGGGACCGTTCCCGACGGAGTTGTTCGACAATTACGGTGAGTACTTGGCCAAGCAGGGCGGCGAGGTGGGCGTCACCACCGGGCGTGCTCGACGCACCGGCTGGTTCGACGCCGTCATCGCGCGATACGCCACCCGCGTCAACGGCATCACCGATTACTTCCTGACCAAGCTCGACGTGCTCTCCAGCCTGGACACGGTGCCCATCTGTGTCGCGTACGACGTCGACGGCGTCCGGCACGACGAGATGCCGATGACGCAGACCGGTTTCCATCACGCCAAGCCGATCTACGAAGAGATGCCCGGTTGGTGGGAAGACATCTCCGGTGCCCGCACGTTCGAGGAACTGCCGATCAACGCACAGAACTACGTGCTGCGTCTCGAAGAGCTCTCGGGTGCGTACATGTCGTGCATCGGAGTCGGACCGGGCCGCGACGAAACCATCGTTCGCCGCGACATTCTGCGGTAGGCAACCACTGCGAAATTCAAGCCCCGAGGCGTAGAGCCTCGGGGCTTTTTCGTGCCCGGATGCGCCGTCGATTGTCGACTTCGCACATCGGTGAGAAACAGCGGAGCGGGTAGGAAAAATGAGGACGAAAGCATTTCGTTCGCTGTAATCGAGAACGGTACCTGCGGCGATCCGCTGCAAGGTGGCTGTTTTCGTAATTCGAGAAGCTTTACATGCCGAGATCATGTGTAAACCAAAAGTACGAAACGAGCGGCCGAACATTCCCTCGGACTTTTACCATCACTTGGGTAACGGCCGAGAAGGTCGTTCCGAAACAATGGGCATCGCACCAGTTGCGGAGGCCTCTTCGGATGGCCGACGATCCGTTCGGATCACCCCCCTCGGCCTTAACGGCCACCGAAGAAAGTAGAACAAATGAACAAGGCAACCAAAGGCGCCATAGCCGGGGGCGGCAGCTGTACTGCTGCTCGGCGGTTTGGGATCGCTAGCTGTATGGAATGACAGCGAGACACTCGGCGGTGGAACAATTACCTCAGGAGACCTCAGCCTCGAGTTGGTCCCCAACTCGGTCGCCTGGTTCGACGCATCGGACGACGTCAATGGCGGAGTCGACCTACCGATCGCAGACATTGCGGCGTTCCGCATCGTTCCCGGAGACGTTGTTGCCTACACGGCTCAGTTCGACATTCAGGCCGAGGGCAACAATCTGACGGCCAATCTCACCGCAGACACCAGCAACGTTATTGCCAGTACTGTCCCTGACTCGGCCGAGTTGCTGAGCGCCATCACTACCTCCGTATCTGCCACCGACCAAGGTGGTGCCGCTCTCCCCACGGACGGCGCAGGTTCTGCAGTCATCACCGCCCCTAACGCAGCAGCCGAAAATCAGAGAATCACAGTTCGAGTCGAGTTCGTGTTCGACGTCACGACGGGAGACGCGCCAGGTACGGGAACGGATGCCCAGAACCAGAGCATCAGCCTGGAGGAATTCACCCTCGACCTCACACAGATCCGTCCGCTCTGAGTCCTGGTTCCTTTGAAGCACGGTCGATACTGGGCGTTGGCAGCCGCGTCCGTCCTTGTGGTGAGTTTTGGCTCAGCACAGGTGACGGGCGCGCTATGGCGCGACGAGGAAGTGCTCGGCGGGGGCACCATCACCTCGGGCACCTTGGACATCAAGCTCGGGCCAGAGGGTTCGGCCGAGGTGGCGGACTTCGTCATCCCGGGGTTGGGTAACGACGTCCTCGTGCCGAACGGTTTCGCGCAGGCACCGTTGTTGATTCGCAACAACGGAAGCACCCCCTTCGTCTTTCGCCTGCAGACCACGACGGTCAATGGATCGCTCCCATTCACTCTGACGGCGAGCACCGTCGCCGACGCGTCGGCATGCCCCGCAGCCGGCGCACCCACCGGTGCGACAGCGCTGTTCAATGGCAATGCGGCGGGCGCTCAGGTGCCCACGGCGCCCGCGGCCCGCCCCCTTGCTCCAGGATCGAACGAGGTGTGGTGCTTTCGCCTCACCACTTCCGATTCACCACCCCAGAGCGTCTCCTCGACGGTGACGTTCTCTTTCCGAGCGGATCAGGCATGACCACCGACGACACCGATGTCATCCCGGTCGTCCCGCCACATGAGGAAGACGACGAGCACACGGGCGTGTGGTGGTGGACGAGCCGCATAGTGTCGTACACCCTGCTGGCCGCGATGGTTCTGATTCTTCTGGCCACTGTCGTTGTCCCGCGAGTCACTGGGTCCACTCCGTACACCGTCCTCACACAGTCGATGGAGCCGACGTATCCGCCCGGCAGTCTGATCGTCGTGCGTCCCGTCGATCCCAGCGAACTCGCCATCGGAACTCCGATTACCTACCAATTGCGTTCGGGTGAACCGGAAGTGGTGACCCACCGCATCGTTGCCACCCGGCAGAGCGGAGGCGGTGAACTCACGTTCATCACGCGCGGCGACAACAACGGTGCCGACGACGAGAACCCAGTTCAGGTGGGGCAGATTCGCGGCGAGGTGTGGTACTCGATTCCGTACATGGGATACGTGAACAACTGGCTGAACGGTGAACAGCGCAAGATCACCGTCGCCGTCATTGTCATCGGCCTGTTCGGTTACGCCCTGGTGATGTTTGTAGGGGCCGGTGTCGATCGCTACCGGAGCCGGAAGGAGCAATCACTTTGAGACACATCACTTTTGTCGCCTGCACGGCCGCCTTCGCCGGCGTCGCAGTGGTGTTGTTCCTCGGTGCCGGATCCACCCGAGCGCAAACGATCAAGTACAGCGACGACGGGAGGGAGTGGGCGCCGACCCTTCGAAGTGCATTCTTCGACAACGATATTCGGTGGGTTCCCGGCGACTCGCGTGAATCACGATTCCACGTGTTCAACGACACCGACCGGGACGGACGCCTCTGGCTGACCTTCGACAGCGACAACCCGGCGTTCCTTCGAGCCCTGAGCGTCTCCATCGGCGGCGGCGAGGTGGCCGAATCGTGCGCGTGGATCGACCTCGAGGCCGGGGAGAAGAAGCGCATCGACGCGGAGGTCTCGATGGCCGATTCAGCCGGAAACGACACTCGAACCTCCATCGCACGAATCGATCTGATCGTGCAATGGGACAACAGCAACAACGCCGAGTGCCCGGAATTCTCGGGCGCGCGGACGGATACGGAAGGGGCGCAGCCCTGATGTCGCGGCACAGTGGCACCGCCGGTGCAAGGTCGGTTCTCCGCCGAATAGGCTCTGCGCTCATCAGCGCGCGCGCCCGAGCCATCATGTCGATTGGCATCGTTCTCGGGCTCGGTGCCGTGGGAACCCTTGCTGCATGGTCGGATTCGGCGACCGCCACGTCGGGTGTGTTCACAACGGGTCGGCTGGATATCAAAGTGGGTACACCGGCGATCGACAACAATCCGCCGGTATTCGCGACCACACTGGCAAATCCTGCGATTTTTCCCGGCGATACAGTCGCAGCTGGACTCCTCATATCCAACGCGGCCGGTTCCGTAGCCAACACATACACGATCTCCGTGGTAGCCAGTAACGCTGACCTGGGGAACAGGCTCAGCTCCTCGGTGCACACCGGGGTGCCATCGTCCGGCGTGGCGTGCTCCGGTGCGGCGATAAGCACTGTCACCGGCCTGGGAGCTTCGACGCCGTTTCCGGCTCTGAACCGATCTCTACCCGTGAACGGCTCCGATCAGCTCTGTATCAGCGTGACGATGACGGCCGGGGCTCAGCCGAGTCCCGCGCTATCCGGCACCGTTACGTACACCATCACCGCGACGTCGACGTAGATCATGTCCGATACCCACGCCGCCTCGGCTACCCGCGTGCGATCTCGCCCGCGTCTGCTTCGCGAGATCGCTCTGACCGTCGGTGCTGTCGCCGGGTTGATCTGTGTGCTGTTCGCGCTCGCGGCCGTGTTCTTCGGTATCACCCCCCTGATTTTCCGTTCCGGGTCCATGGCCCCGGCCATCGACACGGGCGCTCTGGCGCTGAGCAAGACGACTCTGGTCGCGGACATCGAGGTCGGTGACATCGTCAAGGTCACCAACGCGTCGGGGGCAGGAATCACCCACCGCGTGGTCGAGATCGGGGCTGTCGGAACCGATAGCGCGCAGCTGTTCCTTCAGGGTGACGCTAACGCTGAGCCCGATGCCGAGAGTTACGTGGTGTCCGAGGCCGATCGTGTGTTCTTCAGCGTCGGGAAACTCGGCTATGCGGTCAGCTGGCTCAGCGGCCCGGTCGCAGTGTTCATCGGTGGCATCGCCGTCGGCGCACTTCTCATGACCGCGTTCGGTTTTCGTAGGCCCAGCGTGGAGTCCGATGCGGAGTCCACTGCGAAGCCCGACGACGATCGACTGCAGGAATCGCGCAGTGGGCGGCACAGTGCCGAGGGCCGCGGTACGTCGACCCTCGGGGTGGTGCTCGCGTTGGCGACCATCTCGGCCGTGGGTATCAGTGCCTCGAACACTCCGACAACCCTTGCTGCGGGACAAGATACGGCGACAGCCCTCAGCGGCACCATCACCACGGCGTTGCCCATTCCCGCACCGCTGTCTCTGACGTGTACCAATGACGAGCGGGGGCTTATCGGTACGATTCGCTTCGTGAATCTCACCTTCCCGTCGCGGGGGGCGCAGTACACCTACCAGCTGACACTGAAGAAGGCCGGCGAAAACGACCGTGAGTTCGCGGTGGCCGGAACCGCTGCTACCGGAGTGGTCATCACTCAAGCAGTGGAAAACGGAGCACTCTTGGAATTGCTGCCGCTACCCCTGGCTCCGGTGCTCGACGGTGTCTATACCGCCTCGATCCGAACCAAATCGGGCACCAGGTTTTCACAGCCGAGTCCCACTGTGAACATAACCATGAACAACGGTCTGCTCCTCGGCCTGGCTGCCAGTGCTCGTTGCGGAGGCACCGCTGCTGCCGCCCGCAGCGCCCCTCAGGCCCTTGTTCCCGAGACCACCACACCCGCGCCGACGGTGACGTCGTCTCTCGTTCCGGAGTCGACACTCGCACCGGCCCCGACCACGATGGATCCGTCGCTCATCGAGGAGTCCCCGGCTCCGCCGCCGGTCGAGGTTCCGCCGACAACGACGACCGAACCTCCGACAACGACAACCGTCCCTCCGACAACGACAACAACGACTGTCCCACCGCCGACCACCACCACTCCGCCTGCTCCCGCGGTTCTGTCCGCCCCGGTGGCCTCGCCGTCGGGTGCGTCGACTGCCCAGGTCGTCGACATCGACGGCGTTCCGACGCTGCAGATCGTCGACGCCACCGGAGCGGTGCAGTACAGCGCTCCCGCTACGTCCAGTGAGGCGTACGGCTACGGAGTGAACTGGTCGGCGGGAGATCAGCTGTGGCTACTCGGTCCCGATCAGTTGGTTCGTCTCGACGGCAGCGGCGGTTCGTGGTCTCGGACGGTGATCGATCCGACGGCGACGGATCTCGTTCCGGCCGATATTCTCGAGCTCCTGAACTAGCCCATTTCACATATATGTCTTATTCGTCAGGCGCCGCCGCTGGTCGACGTGGATAATTGTCGCCAGGTTGGGCGACGAAAGGTCGAGCGATGACTGAAAATTACAACGGATTGGAAGTTTTCAGCTACCAATTCGATCGCTTCGCATACGAACATCCCTGGATCGGCGCTCAGGCCGGTGAATTCATGCTCGGTCCCGAGGGCGGAGGAATGCTCGAATTCACGCACGCTACCGTCTTCGCTCTTCCCGAAGGTGGCGCCCACGAAGTGCACGGTCCGATCCTCGACTGGTACCTCGGCCACGGGGGACCCTATGGCGCACTTGGCTATCCGATCAGCAACGAGCGCCCGACGCCCACTGGATCCGGTCGGTACAACCTCTTTCAACGCGGAGCTATCGGGTGGCTGCCGGATGTGGGTGCATTCACGATCGGCGGTCGTTCGGAGGAATCCGATGTCAGCCCCGGGCCGGAAGCCGTAACGGTGTCGGCAGTCGATACTCCGATCGAGGCTCTCGGTATATCTGCCTGAATTCCGGACCAGGTCCCCGTTTCGGCAGGTTTATTCGGGCAAACAGTTTCAATCAATTGTGCGGCAATTCAGAACAAAGTCGGCTCGTCGAATCCCGGGACTCCCTCGATACCGAGTATTTTTTGTTTGGTGTTCGTACCACCCGGTGCCGAGAAGCCGCCGACTTCCGTACCGGCACCGAGTACCCGATGGCACGGGACGATGATCGGTACAGGATTGCGTCCCAGCGCACCGCCTACTGCCTGGGCTGCGCCGGGGTGGCCGAGTCGCCGGGCAATGTCGCCGTACGTGAGTGTCGCGCCCCGGGGAATCCCACTGCACACGGTGTACACCGCGGCGTCGAACTCGGAGACGTCCAGCACCAGCGGAATCGGGCTCATGTCGACAGTACGTCCATCGAGCAGGGCGACAATTCGCTCGATCGCTTCGGCTGCGAGGGGGTCGACCGGTCGTTCCACTGCACCGAAGCCGGCGAGGTAGTCCGTCATCGCCTCGTCCGATGGTTCGGGGAGGGCGACCGCGACCACTCCGTCGTCGGTCCAGGCGATGCCGCAACGGCCGATGGCGGTGTCGAAGAGCGTGCTGCTCGGCATCCGTCCAGTATTCACCTGACCTCGGTCGGCAGTCCAGTGAAATGCGCAATGGACTTGAAAGTCGAAGACCAGTGGGCGAATACTGGTGGGCATGGCTTCGAGAGTCCTCAATGCAGCGTCACTGGCCCGTGATCTCGGCAGCTGGCGCGGCGACGCGTCCTCGGACGGATCCGGGAGGCGCAAGGCGTCGCGTCCGACGTATCGGGCGTTGGCCGACGGCGTTCGACTGCTGATTCACGACGGTCGCATTCCGCTCGGTGTCGGTCTGCCCAGTGAGCGTGATCTGTCGGCGGCTCTCGATCTCAGTCGTACCACCATCACGTCCTCGTACTCGGTCCTGCGCGACGAGGGCTATCTGATCAGCAGGCAGGGATCGCGCAGTACCGTCGCCCTGCCCGCAGCGCCCACCCCCAATGGATTGCTGATCCAGTCGACGACACCGTCGGGGCCGGTGGTGGACATGTCCCACGCGGCAATGGCAGCGGCGGACGGCACCATGACCGCGGCGTACGAGTCTGCGCTCCAGGCACTTCCGACGTATCTGCCGACGCACGGCATGGAGCCCATCGGTCTGGCGGTGCTGCGGGAGGCCATCGCGCAACGCTTCGTCGAGCGTGGCCTGCCGACGACGGCCGATCAGATCATGGTGACTTCCGGTGCGCAGCAGGCAGTTCGGTTGTTGTTGGGCACGTTGACCTCGCCCGGTGATCGAGTGCTGATCGATCATCCGACCTACCCCAACGCGCTCGAAGCCATCAGGCGAGTCGGTGCCCGTCCCGTGCCAGTGCCGGTGCGACCGGCCGACGGCGATTGGGACCTCGACGGGATACGCAGTGCCGCAAGGCAAACCGCCGCCAAGGTGGCGTATCTGATACCGGACTTCCACAACCCGACCGGCCAGGTGCTGGGTGCCGAGGGCCGAGCGGAGCTCGCCCGCATCACCCGTGACACGCGCATGACGCTCATCGTCGACGAGACCATGGTGGACCTGTGGCTCGACGCCCCACCACCCCCTCCGGTCGCGTCGTTCGGGCGGGTCTCGGGGTCCGATATCGTCACGATCGGGTCGGCATCCAAGTCGTTCTGGGGTGGCCTGCGCATCGGATGGATCAGGGCGCATCCGTCGCTCGTCTCGCAGCTGGCGGGCTCGCGGGCAGCACACGACCTCGGCACGTCGATCATGGATCAGTTGGCGTCCTCGTTCCTGCTGCAGGACGCGGAACCGGCGCTCGAGCTCCGTCGATCCCAGCTGCGTGAGCGTCGAGATGTGCTCGAAGATGCTCTGGCCGAACATCTTCCGGATTGGCGTTACCGACGCTCCGAGGGTGGCATGTCGCTGTGGTTGCAGCTACCCGCACCGGTGTCGAGTGCGCTCGCCGCCACCGCTCCCGCTTTCGGCGCAGTGCTGGCCGCGGGACCGAGGTTCGGCGTCGAGGGTGCCTTCGAGCGCTACCTGAGGCTGCCGTACACCCGTGAGCCGCAAGAGCTTCGGGCCGCGGTGATGGCGACGGCGGCGGCGTATCGAGCACTGGCCCCGAGCGCCGAATCGGAACAACCGGCGCTGGTCTTCTGACCCGAGCTAGCTCCAGACCGAGCCGATGTCGGTTGCTGTGGAGGGCGGTGGCGTCGGGACTCCGTTTTCGGTGCGGGAGAACCGGGGTGCCGGACGGTGCTGGGTGACGCCACCGACGTCGATGAGCGAGTCGCGATCCTTCATGTGTGGGTGATTCGGTGCCTCGGCGAAGGTGAGGACCGGTGACACGCAGGCGTCGGTCCCGTCGAAGATCGCGGCCCATTCGTCGCGAGTCTTGGACAGGAATGTCTCCGTGAGCTTCTCGCGCAACTCGGGCCAGCGGGACTTGTCCATCTGCGACGGTAGGTCGGCATCGGCGAGGCCGAGTCCGGTGAGCAACTGAGCGTAGAACTGTGGCTCGAGCGAGCCGACTGCCATGTACTGGCCGTCGAAGGTCTCGTAGGTGTCGTAGAACGGCGCGCCGGTGTCGAGCAGGTTGGTGCCACGGTCGTCGCTCCAGGCTCCGACGCCACGCCACGACCAGATCATGTGCGAGAGTGCGGCGGTGCCGTCGACCATCGCTGCGTCGACCACCTGGCCCTGCCCGGAGCTCTGGCGCTCGTAGAGCGCCGCCATGATGCCGAAGACGAGGAACATGGAGCCGCCGCCGAAGTCGCCGACCATGTTCAGTGGCGGCACGGGCCGCTCGCCCTCGCGGCCGATCGCGTTGAGCACACCGGTGACGGAGATGTAGTTGATGTCGTGGCCGGCGGTCTGCGACCAGGGGCCTTCCTGACCCCAGCCGGTCATCCGGCCGTAGACCAGACGCGGGTTGCGGGCCAGGGCGTCGTCGGGTCCGAGGCCGAGGCGTTCGGTGACGCCGGGGCGGAACCCTTCGATCAGCACGTCGGCGCGCTCGATCAGGCCGAGGACCTTCTCGATGTCGGCGGGATCCTTGAGGTTCGCCTCGACGATGGTGCGGCTGCGCAGCTGATGGTCGTCCGGGGACACCTGGCCTGCGCGTTGGACGCGTACGACGTCTGCGCCGAGGTCGGCCAGCAGCAGTGCGGCGTGCGGGCCGGGCCCGATGCCCGCGAGTTCGACGACGCGGAGCCCTGTCAGCGGTCCACCAGTGTTCGACACGTTGTTGCCTCGTTCCGACTCGTCAGCTGCGAATGTGAATGGAGACTAACTTGTACTAGGTCGTCCAACTGATCGGGGTGTGGATAATAGGGCTGTGACTGCCCCAGATCCCGTCCGCATCGGTACTCCGCTCACTCCCGGGGCCACCCGGGTGATGTTGCTCGGCTCGGGTGAGCTGGGCAAAGAGGTGATCATCGCGTTCCAGCGCCTCGGCGTCGAGGTGATTGCCGTCGATCGCTACGACAACGCCCCCGGTCACCAGGTGGCCCATCACGCGTTCACGATCGACATGAGCAACCCCGAAGAACTACTGGCGCTGATCGATTCGCAGCAGCCGGACTTCGTGGTGCCGGAGATCGAGGCCATCGCCACCGATGCCCTGGCCGAGGTGGAAGCGCGGGGCAGGACGGTCGTGATCCCGACGGCTCGCGCGACTCAGCTGACCATGAACCGTGAGGGCATCAGGCGTCTCGCAGCCGAGGACCTCGGGCTGCCGACGTCCCCCTATGCGTTCGCGGATTCGCTGGAAGACGTGCGAGAAGCGCTGTCCATCATCGGCTTTCCCGCAGTCATCAAACCCGTCATGTCCTCGTCGGGCAAGGGTCAGTCCGTCGTTCGCAGCGAGGCCGATGTCGAGACGGCGTGGGAGTACGCGCTGAAGGGCGGCCGCGTCGACCTCGGTCGCGTCATCGTCGAGGGATTCGTCGATTTCGATTACGAGATAACGCTTCTCACCGTCCGAGCAGCGAACGGAACCTCGTTCTGCGAGCCGATCGGGCACCTGCAGGAATCCGGCGACTACATCGAATCCTGGCAACCCCAACCGATGTCCGACGCGGCCCTGGCCGGTGCGCGCGATGTTGCCGAGCGGATCACCACGGCCCTGGGTGGACGCGGGTTGTTCGGCGTCGAACTGTTCGTGCAGGGCGACAACGTCTACTTCTCCGAGGTCAGTCCGCGGCCACACGATACGGGTCTGGTGACGCTGCGCACACAACGGTTCTCGGAGTTCGAGCTGCATGCCAGGGCCGTTCTGGGTCTGCCGATCGACACGACGCTGCTCTCGCCCGGTGCGTCGGCGGTCATCTATGGCGGCGTCGACGCGGACGGCATTCACTTCGACGGCGTCGCCGATGCGCTGGCGGTTCCCGAGACCGACCTTCGCCTGTTCGGCAAGCCGACGAGCTTCGTCCGGCGTCGGATGGGAGTGGCGGTGTCGACGGCGTCGGATATCGACACCGCACGGAGCCGGGCACGCGAGGCAGCGGGCAAGGTTCGTCCCGTCGTCTGACCGGACACAGGGCACACTGAGCTCATGAGTGCGCTCGGAGAAGTCCTAGTCGGCCTGGTGATTCTGGTCGGCCTCGTCGGTATCGTCGTCCCGATTCTGCCGGGCACCATCCTGATCTTCGGGGCCGTCGCAGTGTGGGCGTGGGTCACCGGCGGAGCCGCCGCGTGGACGGTCTTCGCGATCGCGACGGTGCTGCTGGTGATCAGCGGCGTCGTGAAATACACCTGGCCCGGGCGGCGCATGCGGGAGGCGGGTGTGCCGACGCGATCGCTGATGATCGGCGGACTGCTCGGCATCGTCGGATTTTTCGTCATCCCCGTCCTCGGCCTGTTCGTCGGCTTCATCGCCGGCGTCTACGTGGCGGAAGTGCCGAGACACCGAAACCATTCCGAGGCATGGAGATCCACCGTGCACGCCACCAAGGCCGCTGGTCTGTCCATTCTGGTGGAACTGTTCGGTGCCCTGCTCGCCTCGGCGGTGTGGCTCGGCGGCGCGGTGTTCGTCTAGGTCAAGGGACCCGATACCAAGCCCGGGCGTTGCCGTCGAGCACCGCCGGGAGATCGCCGCCGACGGCGTGAGAAATGATGTCGATGTCGTTCGCCGAGAACGGGCGTGGGGCGCGGGTGCCCGGTAGATCGGTGCCGAACATCAACGCCGCGGGATTGACCCGGTGAATCTGCTGCAGGGTGTCGGCGATATCGAGATCGACCCGGCCGAATCCCGTTGCCTTGACGCGTACTCCGCGGTCGACGAGATCGAGCAGGTACGGCAGACCCTGTGTCGAGAGTCCCAAGTGATCGATGCTCACCGCCGGCAGTTTCGCGAGGACGGGTTCGAGCGAGAGCAGCAGGGACGCATCGACGTACAGCTCGGCGTGCCACCCCACCAGATCGTGGACACGACGCGCCTGAACGGTGAGCATCTGCAGATCCGTCTCGCCGCGTTTGAGATTGAACCGCATTCCCCGCACGCCCGCGTCGTTCAGTGCGACGATGTCCTCGTCGGAACATTCCGGATCGATCTGAGTGACGCCGACCCAGCCGCGTCCCAGAGTCTCCAACGCAGCGAGCAGAAAACTTTGATCGGTGCCCTGGAACGACCCCGTGACCACTGCGCCGCCGGTGATACCGAGCCCGTCGACGTCGTACAGGTAGTTCGAGACGGTGTACGGATCGGGCAGGAAACCGTGGTTCTCGATGAGCGGAAACTTCGGGTCGATGATGTGTAGGTGGGCGTCGAACACGGCCCCCAGCATGCCAGCTCACCCATTCGGCGTCGCGGCCACCGTTCGCGGTGTTTGAATTCGAAACATGAAACCGGAGACCACTGTCGTTCTCGACGGATACACCTATTTCGAATGTCCACGCTGGCACGAGGGGAGGATCTGGGTATCGGACTTCTACTCCCATCGCGTCGTGTCCGCCCTCGAGGACGGCTCCGACGTACGAGTCGAAGCCGAAGTACCCAATCAGCCGTCGGGCCTGGGATGGTTGCCCGACGGGCGGCTGCTCATCGTGTCGATGCGCGACTACAAGCTGCTACTGCGTGAGCACGACGGCTCACTGACCGTGCACGCCGATCTGTCGACGTACGTGAAGGCGAACCTCAACGACATGCTCGTCGACGCGCAGGGCCGCGCGTACATCGGTAACTTCGGGTTCGATCTGATGAACTTCGCGCCCGTGGAGACGGCCGATCTGATTCGCGTCGATCCGGACGGTTCCGCGCACGTGGTGGCGTCGGATCTGTACTTCCCCAACGGGATGGCCTTCACGGCGTCGGGCGAACTGCTCGTCGACGAGACGGTCGGCAACCGGGTCAGTGCCTTCGACATCGCCGAGGACGGGTCACTGGGGGAGCGGCGCGACTGGGCGACGTTCGGTGAGTTGCCGTCGTCGACGGACATGGCCACGGCCATGGGCGAGGTGAAGGTGGCGGCCGACGGTTGCTGCATCGACACCGACGGCACGATGTGGATCGCCGACGCGCTGGGGCAGCGAGTGCTGCACGTGGCACCGGGCGGGGAGATTCTGCAGCAGCTCGATTTCGATCTCGGGGTCTTCGCTTGTGGACTCGGCGGATCCGACGGCCGCACGCTGTTCGTCTGCGCTGCACCGGATTTCAACGAGCATCAGCGCAAGATCGAGACCGAGGGAAAGCTGCTGGCAGTGCGGGTATAGAGCGCTCCGCGCATGTGAGTGGAACTTCGTAGCAGGGGTCGAAGTTCCACTCACATGCGGCGCCAGCCGCTCTACGCCTTGTCGGGCTCGGATGCCTTCAGCATGTCCTCACGCTCGACGACCTTGACGCGTTCGCGGCCTTCGGGTTCGCCGAGTGAGCGTTCGTGGGCGTCGAGGCGGTACCAGCCGTCCCAGGTGGTGAAGGGGACCTGCTTGCCTTCGAGGAACGAGGTGACGGCGTCGAGATCGGGCTCGGTGGCACCGGCGAAGGTTGGTGCGTCTTCGAGCAGGTTGGCGACGGTCTCGTTGGCGTCGCCTTTGGTGTGACCGATGAGGCCGACGGGTCCGCGTTTGATCCAGCCGGTGACGTAGGTGGCGGGCACGGGCGTGGTGGAGTGCGGTGATTCGACGACGCGTCCGGCCTCGTTGGGGATGGTGCCTGCTTGCTCGTCGAAGGGGAGTTGGCTGATGTTCTGGCTGAGGTAGCCCACGGCGCGGTAGACGGCTTGGACGTCCCAGTCGTTGTATTTGCCGGTGCCCGTGACGTTGCCGGTGCCGTCGAGTTCGGTGCGTTCGGTGCGGAGGCCGACGACTTTGCCGTTGTCTCCGAGTACTTCGTGGGGGGATTCGAAGAAGTGCAGGAACAGCTTGTGGGGGCGTTTGCCGACGTCGCGGATGGCCCAGTCCTGCAGGGTGTTGGCGACCATGTCGATTTGCTTGGAGCTGCGGCGGGCTTGTTCGGAGCCTTCGTCGTAGTCGATGTCCTCGGGGGCGACGATGACCTCGATGTTGGGGGAGTGGTCGAGTTCGCGGAGTTCGAGTGGGGTGAACTTGGCCTGGGCCGGTCCGCGGCGTCCGAAGACGTGTACCTCGATGGCCTTGTTGGCTTTGAGGCCTTCGTAGACGTTGGCGGGGATTTCGGTGGGGAGCAGTTCGTCGCCGGTCTTGGCGAGGACGCGTGCGACGTCGAGGGCGACGTTGCCGACGCCGAGGACGGCGACTTTCTCGGCGTCGAGGGGCCAGGTGCGGGGCACGTCGGGGTGGCCGTCGTACCAGGAGACGAAGTCGGCGGCGCCGTAGCTGCCGTCGAGGTCGATGCCGGGGATGTTGAGTGCGCGGTCGGCGTTGGCTCCGGTGGAGAAGATGACGGCGTCGTAGAAGCGGCGCAGGTCGTCGAGGGTGATGTCGGTGCCGTAGTCGATGTTGCCGAGCAGGCGGACCTGGGGCTTGTCGAGCACCTTGTGCAGGGCGGTGATGATGCCCTTGATGCGTGGGTGGTCGGGGGCCACGCCGTAGCGGATGAGCCCGAACGGTGCGGGCATGCGCTCGAAGAGGTCGATGCTGACGCCCGGTCCGCTGACATTGTGGTCGGACTTCATGAGCGCGTCGGCGGCGTAGATGCCTGCCGGTCCGGCACCGACGATGGCGACGCGGAGTGGACGAGTCTGATCAGTCATGTGCAGCGAGCTACCTTCTTCGAGGGAAGTGCGGACACCCCAGCATAAATTAAGGACAACCTGAGCTGGGGCAGTGGGCAACTTGCCGGATTTCCCGGTTTCCGGTAGGAATTGCTCTGTGGAGACGACATACCTGGTCCGACGGTTCACCGTCGACTTCTGTCGTACCTGCACCAACATGTGTTGTCGGTGACAAGACCCGACGCCCGTCCCCTCCTTCTGTAGGTATTCAGCAGGTCGGGTTCCCTCCCTTTTGCGGCAGCGTTGCCGAAGATCAGCGCCGGCCGTGCACAGATTCGAGGACACATGACCACTCTGGAACAGCCCGTCACGCTCACTTTCGACAAGCTCGGCCCGTCGTTCGGTGCCGAGGTCATCGGCCTCGATGTCGCCGCGGCGTCCGATGCGCAGATTCACGCCGTGCGCCGAGCCCTCGTCGAGCACAAGGTTCTGGTGCTGCGCGGGCAGACGCTCGACGACGCTGCACACGTCGAATTCGGTCGCAGACTCGGCGACCTGACGGCAGGCCACCCGGTGCACGACAGCGGCCACGTCGCCCCCGAGGTCTACGCGCTCGACAGTCAGGACAACGGATTCGCCGACGTCTGGCACACCGACGTCACGTTCATGGAACGTCCGCCGATGGGTTCGATCCTGCGGCCCGTCGTCCTGCCACCGCACGGCGGCGACACCAACTGGGCCGACAGCCAGCTCGCCTACGAATCGCTGTCCGCGCCCGTGCGTCGAATGATCGACGGGCTCACGGCAATTCACGACGGCAATCGTGAATTCGGCTACTACCTCGCGCAGAAACGCGGCGGAAAGGGCAACGTGTGGGACGGCAAGGAAGTCACCGCGCTGGTCCCCGTCGAACATCCCGTCGTGCGGGTCCATCCGGAAACCGGCCGCAAGGGGCTGTTCGTCAATCCGGGTTTCACCTCCCACATCGTGGGTGTGTCGGAGGCCGAGAGTCGCGGGATCCTGGATCTGCTCTACGCGCACCTGACCAAACCCGAGCACATCGTGCGGCACCGCTGGCGGTTGGGCGACCTGGTGCTGTGGGACAACCGCAGCACCTCGCACTACGCCAACCGCGACTACGGCACCGAGCACCGCAAGATGCACCGCATCACGTTGCGTGGAGACATCCCCGTCGGCCCCTCTCACTGAGAGGCCCCAGCTGAACGCGGACCCGTCGGATCGAGGAAGATTGGCTTCATGGCGTCGTGGAGTGAACGTAGGCAGCAGTGGGTCGACAGTCGTGAGGAAGCGCGCAACAACGCATCCGAGGCGGCTGCCGAGTCCGGTGAGCAGCGTCCGCCCAACGCGTGGCCGTTCATCATCGCCGTGGGCATCGTCGTCGTCTTGCTCGGCGGCATCTTCGCGGCCTCGAAGTTCGCTCCCGCGGAGGACAACGTGACGCAGGCCCAGTTGCTCACCGACAGCCTCGACGGGTTCCTCGAAGCGCAGAACACCGGTAACGCGGACCTGCTGCGTCAGAACACCTGCTTCGATCAGGTCGAGCGCCTGATTCCGGGTGACGACGCGCAGTACCGAACCGATCGGGCAGGCGAGGTCGAGCGCAACGGCGAGACGTCCATCGACGGCGTGCCGACCGAGTACCAGGTCAACGGCGACCGCGGAATGGTCACGGTCCCGCTGAAGGAAGAGAAATCCGGAGTGCAGACCGACGACGTGTGGAATTTCGTCCGTGTGGACGACAAGTGGCTGGTGTGCAATGTCTGACCGGTACGTGTGTGATGTCGAAACAGCGAGTGACGGAAGGCTGATCAAGTGACCTACGCAGGTGACATAACCCCGGAAGCTGCCTGGGAGTTGTTGCAGAGCAACCCCGAGGCAGTGCTCGTGGATGTTCGGACGCGCGCCGAGTGGCAGTACGTCGGTGTCCCGGACACCTCCGGCATCGACCGCCCGACGCACCTGATCGAGTGGGTCAGCTTTCCCGACGGTGCCCGCAACGCCAACTTCGTCGACGACCTGAAAGCCGCAGGCGTGGACGGCGATCGGCCGGTGGTGTTCCTGTGCCGCTCCGGTCAGCGATCCATCGGGGCCGCCGAAGCCGCGACCGCTGCGGGAATCGGTCCGTCCTACAACGTGCTCGACGGTTTCGAAGGTGCCACCGACGCCGACGGCCACCGCGGTGCCACAGGATGGCGTGCGGTCGGGTTGCCCTGGAGGCAGTCGTGACGAACATTCCCAAAGGCGGGGGTTTCGACAAGCCGTTACCCGAGGGTGTGGGTCTGGGAACGCTCGGCGTTCGCGGCGGTCTGATGCGATCGGGTTTCGACGAGAACGCCGAAGCTCTCTATCTCTCTTCGGGTTTCGTGTACGAGAGTGCCGGAGCCGCCGAACAGGCGTTCACCGGAGACATCGATCATTTCGTGTACTCGCGCTACGGCAACCCGACGGTCAAGATGTTCGAGGAGCGACTGCGCCTGATCGAGGGTGCCGAGGCGTGCTTCGGTACCTCGAGTGGAATGTCGGCGGTGTTCACCGCGCTGGGTGCGCTGCTGAAGGCCGGTGACCGATTGGTTGCTGCGCGTAGCCTTTTCGGCTCGTGCTTCGTGGTCTGCAACGAGATTCTGCCGCGCTGGGGCGTCGAGACCGTCTTCGTCGACGGCGAGGACTTAGAGCAGTGGGAGCAGGCCCTGTCGGTGCCGACGACGGCGGTGTTCTTCGAGACTCCGTCCAACCCGATGCAGTCGTTGGTCGATGTTCGACGCGTCTCAGAGATGGCTCATGCCGCCGGCGCAACTGTGGTGCTGGACAACGTGTTCGCGACGCCGCTGCTGCAGCGCAGCCTCGAACTCGGTGCCGACGTGGTGGTGTACTCCGGTACCAAGCACATCGACGGTCAGGGGCGGGTGCTCGGCGGTGCGATCCTAGGATCGAAGGAGTACATCGACGGTCCGGTGCAGACCCTGATGCGGCACACCGGCCCGGCGCTGAGTCCGTTCAACGCCTGGACGCTGCTCAAGGGTTTGGAGACGATGCCGGTGCGGGTGCGGCATTCGGTGAACTCCGCGCTGCAGATCGCCGAGTTCCTCGAATCTCATCCTTCGGTGCGGTGGGTCAAATATCCCTTCCTGCAGTCACATCCGCAGTACGAGCTGGCGAAGTCGCAGATGTCGGGCGGCGGTACCGTCGTCACGTTCGAGCTCGATGCTCCCGAGGGCGAAGGCAAGAAGCGTGCCTTCGAGGTGCTCGACGCGTTGCGCATCGTCGACATCTCGAACAACTTAGGTGACTCGAAGTCGCTCATCACCCACCCGGCGACCACCACGCACCGCGCGATGGGTCCGGAAGGCCGTGCAGCAGTGGGCATCACCGACGGCGTCGTGCGCATTTCCATCGGCCTGGAGGACACCGAGGATCTGATCGGAGATCTGGACCAGGCCCTGAAGTAGTCGGCGCAGCGGGGCGTCGATCTTGTGCTGACCGGATCGAATCAGCGGTCGAAGACGCTGAGCACGGTTCTGAATTTCGCTGTGGTCTCGTCGAGTTCGGCGTCGGGATCCGAATCCGCGACGATGCCGCCGCCGGCCGTGGCCGTTCCGGTCAGCCCGTCTGCAGAGAGTTCGATGCAGCGAATGGTGACCATCCACTCGCCGTCGCCGCTGCCATCGGTCCATCCGACGGCTCCGGCGTAGAAGCCGCGGGATCCCTCGACGCTCTCGATGGTGTCCATCGCCGCAGTTCGGGGCACCCCGGCGACGGCGGCGGTGGGGTGCAGCGCAAGCGCCAGGTCGAGTGCCGACGTCGCGGGATCGGCCAGCGTTCCGACGATGGGCGTCGACAGGTGCCACAGCTGCGGAGTGCTGCTGAGCTGCGGCGACTCGGGCACCTCGAGCGTCTCGCAGAACGGCGTCAACGCAGCCCTGATCTCGTCGACGACGAAGCGATGTTCTGCCTGATCCTTCGCACTCGCCGCCAACGCCGCGGAGATGCGCGCTTCCTCGTCGGGGTCGGTCGACCGTGCTGCTGTTCCCGCGAACGGATGGCAGGTGACGATGTTGCCGCGTTTGCGAACCAGCAACTCGGGACTCGAGCCGACGATGTGCCCACCCGAATCGCCAGTGGGAGACAGGTCCGCCAGAAATCCGTTGCCCATCGGATCCCGGGAGACCAACGCGCTCAGCACCGTGACAGGGTCCATCGGCGACTCCGCGGTTACCTCGATAGCCCGCGCCAGCACGATCTTCTCGGCCACACCGGCTTTCAATTGCTCGACGACATCCCGGACTCGCTGCACGTGAACATCCGGATCGGGAATCTGCCGCGCAACGGTCACGGTCGGCAAAGGCGGGAGAGCATCGACCGTTGCCCACGGCCCGTCGAGTCGATAGAACTCCTCCGGCTCGATCAGCGCGGTGGCGTCGGACATGTCGAAAGGGATTGCGCCGACGACATTTCGGCCGTCTCGCACCGCGGCCACCGCGTCGGCGATATCGGGAAAAGCGTGCCGGACACCCCGCCCGACAACGTGGTGATCCTGCCGGGAGAGTACGAATTCGAGTGTCATCAGAACGGGTTCTGCGTGCGACCCACCAGGTCTGCGACGGAATCGAGAACCTTGGTCGGCCGGTACGGATACTGCTCGACGGACTGGACCGTCGAGATGCCGGTGAGAACCAAGATGGTCTGCAGTCCGGCTTCGAGACCGGAGAGCACATCGGTGTCCATCCGGTCGCCGATCATCAGCGTGTTCTCGGAATGGCCACCGATCGCACGCAGCGCCGAACGCATCATCAACGCGTTGGGCTTGCCCACGTAGTACGGCTCTTTGCCGGTGGCCTTGGTGATCAGCGCGGCAACCGAACCGGTCGCAGGCAGCGAGCCCTCACGGGACGGTCCGGTGGCGTCGGGGTTGGTGGCGATGAAGCGCGAACCCTTCTCGACGAGACGGATGGCGGTGGTGATGGCCTCGAACGAGTAGGTCCGAGTCTCGCCGAGCACCACATAGTCGGGGCTCGAATCGGTGAGGGTGTAGCCGATGTCGTGCAGGGCCGTCGTCAGACCCGACTCGCCGACGACGTAGGCGCTGCCGCCGGGTCGCTGATTGCCGAGGAACGTCGCGGTCGCGAGAGCGGAGGTCCAGATCGACTTCTCCGGAATGTCCAGACCGGTGAATGCGAGACGTGCGCGCAGGTCACGAGGGGTACGAATCGAATTGTTCGTCAACACGATGAACGGAATCTCGTTGGCCTGCAGCTCGGCGAGGAACGTGTCGGCACCGGGAATCAGATGATCCTCGTGAACCAGAACGCCGTCCATGTCCATCAGATACGTCCACTGCTGAGGCTTCTCGATTTCACTCACCTCCGCATTTTACCTACTTGCCCATTGCGCAGGCTCCACTCGCGCGTTCGGCTCGGCGGTAGGTCGGGAAAATTGTGACGTTGTCGATTTCCGGTAACGCCGAGTCGCGCTTGCGCTGGTCACGGCGTTCAATAACGGGCAAGGCAGACGTAACGACCACAGCAGCGTTGCTTGTTCGGCGACAGACGCCACTGCATTGCAGCACCTCCCGAGCTCGATTCCGAGCCGGTGTCCGTTGGCTGAGTGTTGACCCAGTGGGGATGATCGACATGAACGACGCTTTTCGCTTCGCCGCTTCGTGCAGTTCACCGAGGGAACTGATCGCCCGACTTCAGTTCGGGATGACGGAATTGTGGCCCCAAGGCGCGGCAATTCCCGTCCGCTGGCACTACATGGCAGACATGATCGATTCGGAGCGAGGCTTGCTCGTCGAATTGGACGGTGCGGTGTCGAGTCCGGTTGTGGATGTGCTTGCCGCGACGGCAGAATTGTGTAGGCAGTCGGCGACCGAAGCTGTGCCCCAGTCGGATTGGGCACTTCTTCGTCGTGCTGCGGCATGGCTCGATCGGAGTTGTTTCGAGACCGATCGTGCGCTGCTCTCGGTGGCAGAAGAAGTGGCACTGACAGGGCTCGACGGTGCTGAGCCGGACTTCTCGGTCGTGTCATGGCTGTGTCTGGAGATGCTCGCGCAGTTCGAGGCAGGCCGGGAAACAATCGACTATTGGGTCGAGCGCGCGAACCTGACGGAGCCGAGTGCCGTTCTTCACCGCGCAGGTTCGGTCCTGGAGCGGGACGAACGAAACCAGCTGTCCGTGGCCGTCTGAGTCGTCGGAGAATGGGGGTCTGACCGGAACAATCTCCACCGTGTCGGTCGTTGTGCTTTGCATGACAAAAGCAGCAGTTGCAGCGTCCTACGGTGGTCCGGAAGTCGTCGAGATCGTCGAACGAGAATTACCCGAACCCTCCGAGGGCGAGGTTCTGGTCGAGCTGAAGGCGATCGGAGTCAATCCCTTCGACTTCAAGAGCTACAGCGGTGCGTTCGGTACCGACGAATCGAAGCTCCCGATCGCCCTGGGCAGTGAGGCGTCGGGAATCGTGGTGGCAGTCGGCGGCGCTGTCGAGGGCCCGGGCGGTTCGATAGCCGTCGGCGACGAGGTGATCGTCTCCGGCGTGAACGGCACGTACACCGAGAAGATTGTCGCGCCCGCGCGCTTCGTGTTCCCGAAGCCGGCGAATCTGGATTGGGACGTCGCCGCCGGGGTGCTGGCCGCCGCCGGAACAGCCTACGACGCACTGGAAACCGTCGGCGTGAAGAGCGGCGACACGGTGCTCGTGCACGGGGCTGCGGGCGGCGTCGGGTCCGTGGTGGCTCAGCTCGCTCTGGAACGCGGTGCAAAGGTCATCGGGACTGCTCGCGCTCAGAATCACGAAGCGCTGCGTGCCTTCGGAGCCGAGCCGGTCGAGTACGGCGACGGATTGCTGGACCGCGTGCGGGCGGCCGCACCGAACGGCATCGACGCAGCCATCGACACGGTGGGCACCGACGAGGCGGTCGACGTGTCTCTCGAATTACTTACGGATCGAGCAAGATTGGTGACGACGGCAGCCTTCGGGCGGGCCTCGGCAGACGGGTTTTCGACCGTCGGTGGGCCGGCGAGCATGGAGCGTCGACGCCTCGCCTCCCCGGTGCTGTTGGAGCAGGCGGGTGCGGGGGTGTTCGAGGTGACGGTCGCCAAGACCTTCCCGCTCGATGACGTCGCCAGGGCGCACGCCGAACTGCAGACGGCACACCCTCGCGGGAAGTTCGTCTTGATTCCCTAGCTGTTCGGGTAACTTCACACCCTTTCTCCCGACCGATCAGTCGAACCCGGGTCAGACCAGGGGTGATCGGTCGGCATAAGGGGTGTGAGGTCTCGGCCGCTCGAGTCGTCAGGCATCGCGGGGTTGTCGGTCCGGCCGGTATCGACGGCGCTCAGGCGGTCCTGCGGCAGTTCGCTCGGAAGTCTCGTCCGTCTTCGAGGTCGAGGATTCTCGTTCGGCGGCCGATGCGCTCAACACGGTGCAGCTCGATTGGGATCGGCTCCGTGCTCACGCTTGTCGGTGCAGCACTCGCGTTCCTACAACGCGATCTGGCATGGATGTGGATCGGACTGTCGGTCGGTCTACTGGCACGAGCTCTGTGGCCGTATCGCACTGCTTCCGAGGGACGCGAATCCGGCAAGAGCCCGCTGGTCGAAATCTCGGCCCGCCGGAGCTAGTTTTCGTCTTCGCGGACCTATTCAGTTAACGATCGGGTCTCGACACGACCGGGGCACTGCTGTGCAGGCTCTACGATTGTCGGCATGACTGCCGATCCGACCACGCCCGCACCGTCGACCAGCTCGGCGAACTGGAAGAGGCGGGGCATTCTCGTCGGAGCCGGCATTGTCCTGCTGTTGATCGCCTACTTCATCCTGGCAGCGTTCCTTCCGCGCTGGTGGAGTCTGCGGGTGGAGACCCTGGCCGACCGCACGTTCACCAAGGGCATTCTGTGGGGCCTGTTGTTCGGCATCGTCTGCACGTTCGCGCCGCTGGTGTTCTTCTGGAGCGCCTGGTCGGTTCGGAAGGGCAGGGCGGGCAAGCAATTGGCGATCGGCTCGGTCGTCCTGGCCGTCGTCACGGCCATCCCGAACCTGTTGACGCTCACGATCGTTCTCGGAACCAGCAACGCCGCTCATGCCGGTGAACGCACCCTCGACACCAGCGCGCCTGGCTTCCGTGGTGCCACGGCACTCGGGGCCCTCATTGCCGTGGTTCTGTTTGCCTTGCTGGTGTTCGTGGTGGTCCGGCGGAAGCGTCGCCGCAGAGCTGCTGCTCTGTCGCAATAACTCTCAGGCGCTGCGCAGAGTGGTCGGCGCGGTGACGACGCGGATGCCCGGCTCCGGATCGAAGCGGTAACCGGTGCCGCGGACGGTGGTGATCAGACGACCGAAGTGACCGAGTTTGGTGCGCACTCGGGAGAGGTGGACGTCGACACTGCGTCCGCCGTCGGAGGTGCTGAGTTCGGATCTTCCGACCACGACCCGAGGGTGCCGCGCCAGGTAGGCGAATATCTCGAACTCGGTGTGGGAGAGACGAACGCTCCTGCCGCCGAGGATCACGTCGCGGGCGGGGATATCGATGACCAGTGGTGCGTTCAGCTCGTTGACCCTCACATCGAATCGCGTGAGGATTTTCGCATGCGGGGCATAGCCTTTGGCGGCGCTGCGGAGCGCCTCGGCGAGTGCGTGCAACTGCGGTCGGGTCAGCCCCTGTAGGGATGACGTTCCGGAATCGGAGATACGGACAACGACGGTGGCTTCTGTGGTCATGGCTCGAGAACTCCTGGGAGAAGGGTTGCTGCAGATCCTGGGGCGATCGGTCAGTGGTGGCAGCGACAGTTCTCGTTCACAGTCACATGGTCGACGACGAATCGGAGGTTCGCCATGGATCTGCTCACCGTGATCGCAAATGTTGACCCGACGATCCTTGGCATGTTCCGATCGGGCGTGACAGATGTGTGCCAACCACGAACCGAACTCACGATCCGTACCGTCGACTGGGATCATCCCGACGCCGAAGCTCTGCGTGCGGCGATGGCCGCCGAGGTGGGTCCGCGTTACGCCGACCGGGCCGCTCTGATGTCCAAGACCCAGGCCAACGCCGTCGACGAGAACTCTGTGCACCGGACGTTCGTCGTGTATCGCCGTGACTCGGAGGGTGCCGAGCGCGCTGTCGGACATGCGGCGCTGCGTTGGAACGGACCCGATCTCGAGCTCAAGCGAATGTTCGTTCACCCCGACCATCGCGGCACGGGAGTATCGGCTGCCCTGCTGCAGGCGTCTGAGAACAGCGCCCGTGACCAGGGCCCGCCACGCTTGATACTTCAGACCGGAGACCGTCAGCCCGACGCAGTTCGGCTGTACGAGAAGAACGGTTACACCCGGATCCCGGTGTTCCCGCCCTACGAGGTTCTGCCCTTCTCGAACACCGTCGAGAAACGGCTGTAGCTACGCGGGCAACGTCATGATCTCTGCACCGTCGTCGGTGATGATCACGGTGTGCTCGCTGTGCGCGGTGAGGCATCCCGTCGTGCTCCGCAGGGTCCAGCCGTCGGGGTCGGTGACGAGTTCGGCGGTGTCCTCCATGACCCACGGCTCGAGAGCCAACATCAAGCCGGGGCGTAGGCGGTAGCCGCGGCCGGGCCGTCCGGAGTTGGAGACGTGGGGATCCTGGTGCATTGTCGAGCCGATGCCGTGGCCGCCGAACTGCATGTTGATCGGGTAACCGGCAGCGCTGAGCACCGTGCCGATGGCGTGTGAGATATCGCCGATCTTGTTGCCCGGTCCAGCTGCTTCGATTCCCGCAGCCAACGCACGTTCGGTGGCGTCGATCATCGTGAGAGCGTTGGCTGGCTTGTTCTCGCCCACGACGAAACTGATGGCCGAATCCGCGGCGACGCCGCCGAGGATCACGGCCAGGTCCAGCGTCAGCAGATCGCCGTCGGCCAGCGCATAGTCGTGTGGAAGGCCGTGCAGCACAGCATCGTTGACGGAAGTGCAGATGTAGTGACCGAACGGACCGCGGCCGAAGGACGGCGCGTAGTCGACGTAGCAGGACGTCGCCCCGGCTCCTTCGATGATGTCCTTGGTCCACTGATCGATCTCGAGCAGGTTGGTGCCGACTGTGGCGCGTTCGCGGACGGTTCGGAGAATTCCGGCCACCAGAGCGCCGGATTCGCGCGCGAGGGGGATCTTGGTGGGGGGAAGAATTTCGATCATGTGGAGCCTTTCGCCGTGTGCCGAACAACGATACCGGTATAAGTATTGGTGACGAGTCCGACGGCACGCATAGCCGTGAGCTGGATCGTGCGACGCTGTGTGTCGTGTCTGCTCATCCTCTCGACGACCCCGTTCGCAATTCCCTGGAGGGCCCACTTTCGCGGTTCGCGGTCCGGCGCGGACGGATCATGCGCGCCGATCCTGCGGTGTCTCCGTTTCTGGTGCACCCCGACGTCCTCGAGCCCAAGGACTGGGACGACATCGCTGCGCTGTTCGGCCCACGAACCGTCGTCGGGCTGAACGGCCCGGAACGCGCACTGCCCGAGGGGTGGTCGCACCTGGAGACTTTCGGTCTGGTGCAGCTCGTCGGCACGCACCTCGAAACGCGGCCCTTCGCCGAGGCGGTGGAGCTGACAACAGCGGACGTCCCGGAGATGCTCGATCTGGTGGGCCGCACCGAGCCCGGGCCGTTCCTGCCCCGCACCATCGAACTCGGCACGTACCTCGGTGTTCGACGCGATGGCGCGCTGATCGCGATGGCAGGCGAGCGCATGCATCCACCGGGGTGGACGGAGATCAGTGCCGTCTGTACCGACCCGGCGTTCCGTGGGCAGGGGTTGGCCACCGACCTGGTTCGAGCGGTCGGTCACGGTATTCGTGCCCGCGGCGAGGAGCCGTTCCTGCATGCGTCGGACGCGAACGTGCGCGCCATCGAGCTCTATCTCTCCATTGGATTCGAGTTGCGTCGCACCTCGCACCTGACGTTGGTGAGAACTCCGGAACGTGCGCTCGACGCCTGACGTCGGAACAGCGGTATCTCTTCGTCGCCTTGCCGTCATTGTGTGTCCACGAACAAGGTGAGGCCGGGGTTCGGTCGCGCGGGTGTTCGGGGGCGGCAGACCGGTCAACCGCGAGAGCCCGCTCAGGGAGCGGGGGCGAGCAGGCGCTGCTCGGTGCGGTCGATGATCCGCAGGAAGGTCGCGTGGTCGCCGTAGGCACGGGCCAGGATCAGTCCGCCCTGAATCGTCGCGACCGCGTCCAAGGCACGGGCCGCCGCCTCCTGGGTCGAGAGCCCGCCGCGTTGCAGTGCCTCGGCGAGAGCGTCGACCCAGTCCGTGAAGTAGTTCCGGACCGCTTCGGCGAATGTTGCCTTCTCCTGACCCAGCGTGATCGCCGCGAACAGGCACACGCTTTCGCGGGTCATGAAGTAGTCGGTGACCTCCCGTGACATCGCCTCGATCGCACTCGTGGTGTTCTCGGTGGTGCGCAAGGGAACGAAGATCTGTTCCTCGAACCACTTGCCTACCTGCTCGAGGACCGCACGGGCCATGTCCGTCTTTCCTGCGGGAAAGAAGTGGTAGAGGCTGCCCCGGCCGAGCCCGGTCTCCTGCTGGATGACGGAAAGAGAGCCGCTCTCGAAACCACGCTTGCGGAACACGTCGGCGAGGGCTCGGACCGCATCCGAGCGTTCGAGGACAGTTCGGGCCATTACAGTCCGAGGTCACTCAGGCCGGCGTGGTCGGCGGGACGGGGGCCGGATGCATCCCAGAAGAACTTACGGTCGGACTCCGTGATCGCGACGTCGTTGATGCTCGCGTGGCGGTGCGTCATCAGTCCGTCCTTATCGAAGTGCCAGTTCTCGTTGCCGTAGGCGCGGAACCATTGTCCGGTGACGTCACGATACTCGTAGGCGAAGCGAACGGCGATCACGTCGCCCGTGTACGCCCACAACTCTTTGATGAGCCGGTAATCGAGCTCGCGGTCCCATTTGTCGGTGAGGAACTCCACGATCTCGGTGCGGCCTCGAACGAAGGTCGTGCGGTTACGCCACCAGCTGTCCTCGCTGTACGCGAGAGAGATGCGCTCGGGGTCGCAGGTGTTCCACGCGTCTTCTGCGGCGCGGACTTTCTGGATGGCCGTGGCCTCGGTGAACGGCGGAAGCGGAGGACGAGACATGTGGGCTCCTATCGAAGCAGTCGGGTGCCAGGCGGTACAGTGCGTACTGATCGATACACACTGTACCAAAAGGTACAGGCGAAGCCAATGGCTTCTTCTGACTGCTGATGCCCTCGCGCAGCGTGCAATCCGACCGACAGGGTCTGCTCGAACTCGAGTTCCGGGAGCGGACGTGGTGACTGTGGGGTTGCGTCGACAACCGACCAGTGGCTTCCACTGGACGTGATGCGTCCCAAGAAGGACACTGCAGTGGTGCTCACCCTCCGCCGCATCTCGCCGGTCTTCACCCCCGACGATCCTGAACTGGTTGCCCATCTGATTCGCGAGCGCATGACCCCACGGGCGTGACGCGCCCCGACGAGCGGTTCACCCTCGCCAGCGAACGCACCTTTCTCGCCTGGCTGCGAACCTCTCTCGGCCTGCTCGCCGGCGGAATCGCGATCGTCCACCTGGTTCCCGATTTCAGCACCGGGTGGGTTCGTACGACGCTGGGCCTGCTTCTGATCGGTCTTGCTGCGGCGGCACCGATCATCGGTCTGCGACGGTGGATGCGCGTTCGAGATGCTCTCGAAAGCGGTGCACCGATGCCCGAGTCACGAGATCTGTGGATCTTCGCGGTGGGTATCGGCTCCGTGGCGGTGCTGGCTGCAGTGGTCACGGTTCTGGGGATCCAGTAGAGCGTGGTGAACCACCACAGGTGCACAATCGAAGAACTAGGACGACCAACGACAGGAGTTCGGCGTGGCGCAGGGTCTCAAGCTGGGGTACAAGGCATCGGCGGAGCAGTTCGGACCGCGGGAGTTGGTCGAGCTCGGTGTGCTCGCCGAGCAGCACGGTATGGATTCGGCGACGGTCAGCGATCACTTCCAGCCGTGGCGGCACGAGGGTGGCCACGCGCCGTTCTCACTGGCGTGGATGACGGCGGTCGGGGAACGGACGAACACGATCCAGCTCGGCACCTCGGTACTGACGCCGACGTTCCGCTACAACCCGCCGGTCATCGCTCAGGCGTTCGCGACGATGGGCTGCCTGTACCCCGGACGCATCATGCTGGGTGTGGGCACCGGAGAGGCGCTCAACGAGATCGCGACCGGATTCACCGGCGAATGGCCGGAGTTCAAGGAACGATTCGCGCGCCTGCGTGAGTCGGTGCGGTTGATGCGTGAGCTGTGGCTCGGCGACCGCGTCGACTTCGAGGGCGAGTACTACACCACCAAGGGCGCGTCGATCTACGACGTCCCCGAGGGCGGTATCCCGGTCTACATCGCGGCCGGCGGACCCGTGGTGGCGCGGTACGCAGGACGTGCGGGCGACGGATTCATCTGCACGTCGGGCAAGGGCATGGAGCTCTACACCGACAAGCTGCTTCCGGCCGTCGAAGAGGGCGCGGGCAAGGCCGATCGCGACGCCGGCGAGATCGACAAGATGATCGAGATCAAGATCAGTTACGACACCGATCCCGAACTGGCGCTGGAGAACTGCCGTTTCTGGGCTCCGCTGTCACTGACGCCCGAGCAGAAGCACTCGATAGACGATCCGATCGAGATGGAGAAGGCCGCCGACGAGCTTCCGATCGAGCAGGTCGCCAAGCGCTGGATCGTCGCATCGGACCCGGACGAGGCAGTGGAGAAGGTCAAGCAGTACACCGATGCCGGCCTGAATCACTTGGTGTTCCACGCGCCCGGGCACGATCAGAAGCGGTTCCTGGAGCTGTTCGAGAAGGACCTGGCCCCGCGCCTGCGCAAGCTCGGCTGACTCCCGAAGAGACTAGAGATCGGCCGCGAGTGCGAACAATCGCATGTCGCGGTCGGTCCGGGTCTCGTATTCGCCGTACACCTCGACCATCGCGTCGAACTGCCGGTAGATGCGAGCCTTCTCGTCGCCGGTGATCCGGGTGGCCGTCACCGGAATCTTCTTGCCGCCGATGGCCACCACGGCCTTCGGGTCGGCGAGGAGGTTCGACGTCCACGCCGGGTGGTGCTGCTGACCGAAATTGGATCCGACGACGTAGATCTTGTCGCCCTCCCGGTAGTACAGCAACGGACTCGTCCTGGGCTTGCCGGACTTGCGGCCGGTGGTGGTCAGCAAGACCACCGGAGCCGCGATCGGCCCGAGGACGGTGAAGCGGCCGTCGGATTTGGTCAAGAGCCACCGGTCGACGCCTGCGAGGTTCCGGATTACCCACGAACCGGGCTTCGTCGACGCGAACTTCACGGCAGGCTTGCGGATGAACGATGTCTCGCTGCCCCAGCGCACATCCGGGAACGGTGATTGGGCCATGGTTCATGGGACAACCCGACCGCGCCCGGTGTCAACACCCCAACCCACTGGGCAGGAGTGGAGCCTGCGGAACGACCCCTACTAGGCAGGAGTGGAGCCTGCGGAACGACCCCTACTAGGCTGGCTGCCATGGCTGAGCCCAGCGGCACCGACGCGTCGGACATGTATCCCTCGAGCATCTACATCGCGTCACCGGAAGGGGATACCGGGAAATCGACCATCGCGCTCGGTGTGCTGCAGATGCTCGCCGCTTCCGCGGCCCGGGTGGGGGTGTTCCGTCCCATTGCTCGGTCGACCGACGAGCCCGATTACATCCTCGAGTTGCTCGTCGAGCACACCACCGCAGATCTGACGTACGAGCAGTCGCTCGGTGTCACGTACGAGCAGGTGCACGCCGATCAGGATGCAGCGCTCAGTGAGATCGTCAATCGGTATCACGAGGTGGCGTCCCAGTGCGACGCCGTGGTGATCGTGGGCAGTGATTACACCGACGTCGGCAGCCCCAGTGAACTCGGCTTCAATGCGCGCATCGCGGTCAATCTCGGTGCCCCCGTGTTGCTTGCGCTGCGCGGGTCCGGTCGCACGCCCGACGAGATCGCGCAGTTGGCCACTCTGTGCCAGGGCGAACTGCGTCAGCATCATGCCCACCTGGCTGCGATCGTGGCGAACCGTTGCGCCCCCGAGGATCTCGATGCTGTCACCGACGCGTTGGCGTCGGTCGGCGTGCCCGCGTGGTCTCTGCCGGAGATTCCGCTCCTCGTCGCGCCGACGATGGCGGAACTGCTCGAGGCGGTGGACGGCACGCTGTACAGCGGTGATTCGTCGCTGCTGCAACGAGAAGCATTGCGGGTCATGGTCGGTGGCATGACGGCCGAGCACATTCTCGAACGCCTCACCGAGGGCGTCGTCGTCATTGCGCCGGCAGACCGATCCGACGTATTGCTCGCCCTCGTCAATGCGCATGAGGCGGAGGGCTTTCCGTCTCTCGCCGGCATCATCATGAACGGCGGCATCGAACCCCATCCGGCGATCGCTCGTCTGGTGGCGGGCCTCGGCCCCCGATTGCCGATCCTGACCACCGAGCTCGGCACCTTCGATACCGCTTCTGCTGCAGCGCAGACGCGCGGCCGCGTGGCGGTGGGTTCGCAGCGCAAGGTGGACACCGCGCTAGGTCTGATGGAACAGCGGGTCGACGCGAAAACTCTTCTGGAGCGGCTCGACATCGCCATTCCCACCATCACGACCCCGCAAATGTTCGAGTACCAGCTGATTCACCGGGCGCGCGCCGACCGCAAGCACATCGTGCTCCCCGAGGGCGGCGACGATCGCATCCTCCGGGCTGCCGGACGTCTGCTGCAGCGTCAGGTCGCGGACCTGACGATCCTCGGCGAGGAAGGTCCCATTCGACGACGCGCATCGGAACTGGGCGTCGATCTCGACAGTGCGACGGTTCTCGACCCCAAGAACTGCGACTACGCCGAGGACTTCGCGGCCGAGTACACCGAGCTGCGCAAGCACAAGGGTATGACGATCGACCGTGCCCGCGAGATCATGGCCGACATCTCGTACTTCGGAACGATGATGGTGCACAAGGGAATTGCCGACGGCATGGTCTCCGGTGCCGCGCACACCACCGCGCACACCATCAAGCCGTCGTTCGAGATCATCAAGACGACCGAGGGCGTGTCGACGGTGTCGTCGATCTTCCTGATGTGCCTGTCCGATCGTGTTCTCGCCTACGGTGACTGCGCAGTCGTACCCGACCCGACGGCCGAGCAGCTCGCCGACATCGCCGTGTCCTCGGCGCAGACCTCGGCCCAGTTCGGGATCGAACCACGGGTGGCCATGCTGTCGTACTCCACCGGCGAATCCGGTTCAGGAGCCGACGTCGACAAGGTGCGGCAAGCTACAGCGCTTGTGCGCGAACGCAATCCGGAACTGCTCGTGGAGGGTCCGATCCAGTACGACGCGGCGATCGAACCGTCCGTCGCCGCGTCGAAGTTGCCCGATTCCGACGTGGCAGGCCGAGCGACGGTGTTCATCTTTCCGGACCTCAACACCGGCAACAACACCTACAAGGCCGTCCAGCGCAGCGCCGGTGCGGTTGCCGTCGGCCCCGTTCTGCAGGGACTGCGCAAGCCTGTCAACGACCTCTCGCGCGGTGCGCTGGTCGAGGACATCGTCAACACCGTGGCCATCACAGCGATTCAGGCGCAGGGGATTGCCGCCGCAGCCGATCAGGAGGGCAAGTGAGCATCCTCGTCGTCAACTCCGGCTCGTCCTCGGTCAAGTTCCAACTCGTCGAACCAGGCTCCGGAGAGTCCGTGGCCACTGGGCTCGTCGAGCGCATCGGTGAATCCGACGGCCGAGTCGAACTCGACTATCGGGGCGAGAGTGTCGAGCGAATCGAGCACATCGACGACCACGGTGCCGGTCTGGCGCTGGCGTTCGAGATGCTCGCCGACGCAGGCGTCGAACTGGAATCGGTCACCGCGGTCGGGCATCGTGTCGTCCACGGCGGGACCGTGTTCTACCGGCCGACGATCATCGACGACGCCGTCGTGCAGCAGATCTCGGACCTCAGTAGTCTTGCACCACTGCACAATCCGCCGAACGTGCTGGGCATCGAGGTCGCCAGGAAGCAGCTGCCGAACGTGCCGCACGTGGCAGTGTTCGACACCGCCTTCTTTCATTCCCTGCCCGACGCGGCCGCGACCTACGCCATCGACGCGACCGTTGCCGCCGAGCACGACATCAGGCGCTACGGCTTCCACGGCACCTCGCACCACTACGTCTCGGACCAGGTGGCGCAGTTCCTGGAACGCGATCTCGCGGAGCTGAATCAGATCGTGCTGCACCTGGGCAACGGGGCCTCGGCCTCGGCGGTCGCCGGCGGCAAGGCGGTCGACACCTCGATGGGACTGACTCCCCTCGAAGGTCTGGTGATGGGTACCCGCAGTGGGGATATCGACCCCGGGGTGATTCTGCATCTGCGTCGCAGCGCAGGCATGAGCGTCGACGACATCGATGCCCTGCTCAACCGTCGCTCCGGGTTGATCGGACTGTCCGGGGTGAACGACTTCAGGCAACTGCAACAGCGGATCGACGACGGCGACGCCTCCGCGCGTTTGGCGTACGACGTCTACATCCACCGTCTGCGCAAGTACATCGGTGCGTACATGATCGGGCTGGGCCGGCTCGACGCCATCACGTTCACCGCCGGTGTCGGCGAGAACGCCGCAGCAGTGCGCGCCGATGCCCTGGCAAATCTCGAGGGCTTCGGCATCGAGATCGACCCAGAGCGTAATGCGTTGCGCAGCAAGCAGGCTCGGGTGATTTCCACAGACTCGTCGACCGTCACGGTGCTGGTGGTGCCCACCAACGAGGAGCTGGCGATCGCTCGGGCAGCGGACAGCCTGGTACGCAGTTAGAACAGCGAACGCGGCCGAATGGCGTTCGCCAGGTCCACCAACGAGAAACGGTGGGCGCGATCGGTGGCGTTGCGGGCCAGTGCCCTCAGGCCCTTCTCGGTGCCGCGCCGCAAGCCGTCCTCGGTGAACGGGACGCTGAGAATGGGTTCTCGCTCGGCGGTGGCGGCGTGGCCGGAGACGATCCAGTCCAGCGCCATCGCCAGTACCAGTGTCCGCATCTGCAGCGCCCGGCTCTCGGCTTTGGGCAGCAACGCCACTCGCCGTGCAGCAGAACGGAAATCGGCCTCGGACAGCTCCGCTCGCGAGCGGTCCATCAGCAGTGTCAGCACGCTTGTCATGCGCGCCATCGAGTAGTGCCGAGAACTGATCGGCACCTGATCCAACGCTGCGATTGCCCCGGTCTGATCGCCGCGCCGCTGCAACTGCCGGGCCAAGCCGAACGCCGAGCTCACGATGCCGCGATTGGTCCGCCACACCGCTCGATACAGTCCCTCGGCGCGGGCCCGCCACTTCTCGGCTTCCTCGCCGTTGCCCGCAGCCACATGACCGAGCAGCTCCGAGGTGGCTCCGAGAGCGAGCTTGGGTGCGAGTTCGCCGGGCATCGCCCCGAGTACGTTGTCGAAACTCGTGAACGCAGAATCGTATTCGTGATGCAGCAGCGCGATCAGGCCTGCGTACCACTGCACTCGCCACGGATCCGCGGTGTGGTCGGGCGACTGCACCTTGGCCAGAATGTCGGTTGCTTCGACGACGTTCCCCAGATCCAGATGGGCCTTGACCTCGGCGAGGGTGATTTCGAGGCTCAGTTCCACGGGACTGGAGGACCCTGCGGAACGGCTCGATTCGGCTCCGGCGGTGACGCGTTCGATACCGTTGCGTTTGGCGTGCTGTAGCGAGTCCAGGGTCTGTCGAGGTTCGACGTGCACGGCTGCCGCCAACAGCGGCGCGCTCGGGTCGTTGGGGTCCACCAGCGGAACCGGAAGCGCAGCAACCACTTCCGAGGCGGTCATTCGTTCGTGCCGTACCGTACCGTCCACATAGGTGTCGGTTCGCCCCACCGACTGCTCGGTGCCGAAGGTCGTACGCGGCGGGCTGAACACCGTCGACAGCCCCGGCCGCTCGACACCCGTCCTGATGGCCAGAATCTCACGCAGCACACCGGTGGCCTGCCCGGCGAACTCGTCCGCGGATCGGAACCGTCGAGTGGGATCCTCGTGTGTCGCGCGCAGCAACAGTCGATGCAGGGACGGAAACTGCTGTAGCACTTCGGATTCCTCGACCGAGGGGAGGCCGTCGAGGTACTTGCCGTTCTTCGACGGCATGTCCAGGGTCAACACCGCCAGCGTGCGGCCGACCGTGAAGATGTCCGACGCCACCGTCGGTCCCGTCTTGACGATCTCCGGTGCTTGGTAGCCCACCGTGCCGTACAGGTAGCCGTAGTCCTCGATACCCGCGACCGCTCCGAGGTCGATGAGTTTGATCTGGTCGTCGGAGACCATGATGTTCTCGGGCTTGAGGTCGTTGTAGACCAGTCCGATCGAATGCAGATAGCCCAGGGCCGGAAGCACTTCGAGAACATAGGCCAGTGCTTGCTCGACGGGTAGGCGTGCGCCGTCGCCGCACGAGGTGAGGATGTCGCGCAGTGACCGGCCGCCGACGTACTCCATGACGATGAAGCCGACGGTCGACCCGTCGCTGCGGGGCTGCTCGACGAAGTTGTAGATCTTCACCACGCCGGGATGGGCGACCTCGGCGAGGAACTGCCGCTCGGCGACCGCGACGGCGTGGGCCTCTTCGTCACCGAAATGCAGCAGTCCCTTGAGCACCACCCAGCGGTCGCTGACGTTGCGGTCGATGGCGAGGTAGATCCAGCCGAGTCCGCCGTGCGCGATGCAGCCCTGCACGTCGTACTGGCCGACCACGCGATCGCCGGGTTCCAGCAAGGGAGTGAAGTCGAACGTTGCGCCGCAGTGCGGGCAGATGCCCATCGCCACGTCGGGCTCGTCCGGTTCACTGCGGCCCACCTTGGCGTTGCACTTCCAACAGAACCGCTTGTGCTGCGGCACCGTCGGATCCGACATCACGGCCGTGGCAGGATCGATCGGTTCGACGCGAGGCACTTCCACCAGACCGCCGCCGAGTCGCCGCCGAATCCCAGTGCTGCGCGATCGACCGGACCTCGACCGACCCGTCTTGGAGCGGGTGGAAGCGGAGTACGACGCATTCGATGGCGGGGTTCGATCGTCGACCGGTGACCGCGAGACGGCCTGAGTGCGCTCGACGCCGTCCGTTTCCGAGACTGCTTGCGTTCTCGACACTGCCCGGGTGCGCTCGCTGTCGTCGGTGCGCGAGACCGCCTGAGTTCGCTCCGCCGGGGCGGTTGCCTGCTGTTCGTCGTCGTCCATATTCCGAGGCCCCTAATCGCTGTACGACGCGTTGGGCGGACCGGGGGAGGGGCCGAGGACGGTCAGCCACCGGTTGTAGATGCGATTCCACGTGCCGTCGGAGCGGATGCGTGCCAACGTTCCGTTGACGAAGCGCACCAGATCCTCGTTGTTCTTGTTGATTCCCACCCCGTACGGCTCCGGGCTCAGGCTGTCGCCGACGATCTCGAGGTACGGATCCTGTGCTGCCAGACCGGCGAGGATCGCGTCGTCGGTGCTGATGGCGTCGACCTGCCGTTGCTGCAGTACCACAAGGCAATCCGACCACATCGGTACCGTCACCACGGTCGCGGCGGGCTGGACGCGCTGGAGGCGTCGCAGCGACGTGGTGCCCTCCACGGCGCACACTCGCTTGTTCGCCAGGTCCTCGACTCCGCGGATGCCCGACCCCTGCACCACCAGAACACGGTGCTGCGCTTGGAAATACACGGTGGAGAACTGGACGTCCTTGCGGCGTGCGCACGTGATGGTCATGGTCTTGACCACCATGTCCACCGAAGAATTCTGCAGAGCTTCGAGCCGCTCCGCGGAGGTGAGGATACGGAAGTCCAACCGGTTGGGATCGCCGAACAGGTCTCGTGAGACCTCCCGAGCGATGTCGACATCGAAGCCGACCAGTTGCCCGGTCATCGGGTCGCGGAAGCTGAAAAGGTTGCTGCCCGTGTCCAGTCCGACGACCAAGCGGCCCTTGGCGCGCAGTGCGTCGACGGTCGGTTGCGGCGGCGGCGGAACATCGGTGCCGGTAGCCAGTGGTCGCAGGCTGGCGGTGGGGCGGGCGCACTCGTCGTCGGCTGGGCTCTCGGTGGGCCGAGCGGCGACGGAAGCGCCCTCCGGCAGCGGCGGTTCGGTGAACGTCGTGTCGACCTGCGGCGCAGAGTTCTCGGGCGGTGCACAGCCGACCAACAGGGCGGTGACCAGGATGCCGACGGCGAGTAGACGTTTCACAGGTACTCCCGCAGTCTCGGGAACAGGCCGACGCCGAAGGCAACCGACGCGACGACGGTGAGCACGTACGCGCCGTTCGACAGCCCGGACAGCACCCATACCGATCGGTCGATGTTGGACCGCAGTTCGCTTCGCGCATTCTCGATTCCGTCGACCAGAACGCTGTCCAGTGCGGTGAACGCGGCCGCCGAATCGGACTCGCCGGTGCCGGTGGCAATGGAGACCGCACCGTTGAAATCGCCGACCTCGAGGGCGGAATCGATTCTGGAATGCGAGACCGACCACGTGTTCAGTGCATCGATCACCGCGGTGTCGCCCTGGAACATCTCCGTGAGCCGAGAGACGTTCGCGTCGAACGACTGTCCGTAATCCTGGCCGCCGCCGCGACGGGCGAGGTCGAGAGTTTCGTCCGCTCTGGCCTGTTGCGCCAGAATGAAACCCGTCGTATACGACTTCAGCGGAGACACGCCGCGGTCGATCGCGCGATCGGTGGCGATCGAGGAAATCAGTCCCACCACCAGCATCCAGCCGAGCAGGCCGGCGACAGCGACTGTGGCAGCGAGGAATCCGACGTTCAACGTGCGGCGAGTGGTCCGCGACAGGTACCACTGGGCCACGCCGGTCATCAGCAACAGGAACACCAGCGAGCCGATTGCGAACAGTGGCGGACTGGTGAATCTTTCCTGATCGGCCGACACCCGAGACGCCTGCTCGGTGTACAACTTCTCGGCCAGCGGCAGCAAAGTCGTCTGCATCATCGTCGACGCCTCGCCGAGATACGCCGCGCCCACCGGATTTCCGCTGCGGTTGTTGGCTCGCGCCGTTTCGACCAGACCGCTGTATACCGGTAACCCGGCGGCGATCTGCGTGAGCACCGCGCTGGTGGCCGCGTCGTTCTCGGCGACCCCGGCCGAGGCCGCGATCAGCTCGGACGACGCCTCGCCGAGCGCCTGTGAGTAGCGCTCGCGCACCTCGGGCGGCTCGAGACCGCCGGCGATGAAGGCGGTGGCCGCAGCCGCATCCGCCACCGACAGTGCCCCGTACAGATTCTGTGCCGAGTTCGCGAAGGGCTCGGTCCGCACCAACAGGGTGCCCAGGGTGTCGACCCGATCGGTCACGGCCGTGGACGCAAGATTTCCGACCGTCAAGGCCAAGAACACCAGCGCGGTTCCCATCGCGACCAACCGCGCAGGCGTCGAACGCATCGTGTATCGAACCGGCGGCTTGCCTGCAGCGGCACCGACGTGTGTAGCCGTTGTCGGGGGGACGGCAGCGGAGGGGGTAATGCCGGCCGCGATCACGCACCCGAGCATATAAGCAGGCGGACCGTACTGCAGCCACTACAGCGCAGTCACTACAGAAGGATGATTCCCCTACGCTGGAGAGCATGCGTGGTGACGGGGACGGTTGGGTGATCGGTACGGACGGTTCTCGGCACTGGGGAAAGCACGGTGCCGCCGGACTGTTGCTGCGTGCACCGTCGAACGAACCGTCGAACACCGGTGAGCCGATGGTGCTGCTGCAGCACCGAGCGTTGTGGAGCCACCAGGGCGGAACCTGGGCACTACCCGGCGGAGCTCGCGATTCCCACGAGAGCACCGCGCACGCGGCGGTACGCGAGGCCCACGAAGAAGCCGGTATCTCCGACGAACAGGTCAGGGTGCGCAGCGAGCGCGTCACTGCCAGTGTCGAGAGCGGCTGGTCGTACACCACCGTCGTCGCCGATACCGACCACCCTCTGACCACCGTGCCCAACGGCGAGAGCACCGAACTGCGCTGGGTGCCGGAGTCGATCGTCGACGAACTCCCGTTGCACCCGGGTTTCGCGTCCAGTTGGCCGTCGCTGCGCACCGTGCCGCTGCGGGTGCTGCTCGACACCGCCAACGTGCTCGGCTCGCGACCGAACGGGTGGTGGAAGGACCGCGCCGGATCGACCGGTGCACTGCTGACCTCGCTCGCCGAGACGCTGCCGCGCACCGTCGAACTGCCGAGCGGTCAGTACGGCTGGCTCACCCGCATCGAGGCCGTGCTCGAAGGCCAGGCCAGGGACGCGGTCGTCGACCACCCCCGCACCCGGACGATTCTCGCCGACGGCAGCGGCGACGACACGCTCGCCGACCAAGCCCACCGGGGCGGAGACCTGACGGCGATGGTCACCGCCGACCGCGGACTACGCGATCGGCTGCCGGAATCGGTGCAGGTCCTGACGCCGTCTTCGGTTCTCGCGTGGCTGTAGCTCTAAGCCTGTAGCGCCTGAACCAACGAACGAGCGGCCGCCTGGGGGTCCCTGGCCTCGGTGATGGCGCGAACCACCACGATTCGGTCGGCACCGGCTGCCTTGACCTGATCCACGTTGGTCGCGTCGACGCCGCCGATGGCGAACCACGGCCGCTCCGGTAGCGCGTCCGCAGTCGCCCTCAGAGCCTCGAGCCCCGCGGCCGAGCGGTTGGGCTTGGTGGGCGTCGGCCACACCGGACCGACGGCGAAGTAGTCGACGCCGTCCTCGATCGCGGCGAGCGAGGACTGGGCGCGGTTCTGCGTCGAGCGCCCGATCACCACGTCAGGGCCGAGGATCTGCCGCGCGTAGTGCACCGGTAGATCGCCCTGACCGAGATGCAGTACATCCGCACCCGAGGCCAACGCCAGATCCGCGCGATCGTTGACCGCCAACAGCGCCCCGTGCCGTTTGGTCGCGGCGAGCAGAATCGCCAGCGCAGCGAGCTCGTCCTTGGCCTCGAGGGGGCCGAACTCGCGCTCGCCTGCGGAGTTCTTGTCGCGCAGCTGGATGATGTCGACGCCACCGGACAACGCGGCCTCGGCGAACTGCGCGAGATCGCCCTTGTCGCGCCTGGCATCGGTACACAGGTACAGGCGAGCGGACGCAAGACGCTCACGGGGAGTCTGATTGCGGGCGGTCTGAGATGGATGCACAAAGCGAACTGTATTCTCATGGTGGCCGCCACCGACGACGGAGTGGCCGAGAAATCGCGGGAGTCCTTCAGGATCGTGGGGCTGAGAGTGGGTTCGCCGCCCTTACCGTCAATACCTGAACCCGATCATGCGGGCGCAGGGAGTGAGGACGTGAATCGCGTGTACATCGTCGTTATCGGCGGAGGCGTCATCGGGTTGTCGACGGCGCTGCGGCTGGCCGAGGACGGTCATCGGGTAGTCGTGCACGATCCCGCGCTGGGAAAAGGCGCGTCGTGGGTCGCGGGCGGAATGCTGGCACCGTTGTCCGAGGGTTGGCCCGGCGAACACGAACTGCTGCATCTCGGTGCCGCGTCGTTGGCGCGCTGGCCGGAATTCGCCCGACGCCTTCCCGGCCCCTCGGTGTTCTCCGCAGCAGGATCGGTGACGGTTGCCCTCGACTCCGCCGATGCAGCCGATCTACGAACCATCGCCGAATGGGTGGGCGAGCAGGGACACGAACTCGAGATTCTGGGACGGGCGCAGCTGCGTGAGCTCGAACCTGCTCTGGCGCAGAACATTCGACTGGGCCTGCTGGCTCCGACCGAACTGTCGGTGGACAACCGGGCGCTGATCGCCGCGCTCGAGCAGGGGTGTCTGGACGCGGGCGTGGAGTTCGTGGCACGCTCGGTCGACGCACTTCCCGACGCCGATCAGGTGGTCCTGGCCGCCGGTTCTCGCTGTTCCGCACTGTGGCCGACACTGCCGGTCCGGCCGGTGAAAGGCGAGATCCTGCGGCTGCGTCGTAGGCCCAGCGCCGCACCGCCGCCGCACCGCACCGTCCGCGGAACCGTGCACGGCCGCCCGATCTACCTGGTGCCACGCGGTGACGGATTGGTCGTCGGCGCAACACAATACGAATCCGGTGAGGACACCCAGGTCACCGTCGCCGGGGTACGAGACCTCATCGCCGACGCCGAACGACTCATGCCGAGCATCGGCGAATACGAACTGTACGAAACCGCTGCCGGCCTACGGCCGATGAGCCCGGACGGACTCCCGATCATCGGCAGGCTCGACGAGAACGTCGTCGTCGCCACCGGACACGGCCGCAACGGCATCCTGCTCGCGCCCATCACCGCCGACGCCGTCGCCGCGCTGATCTCCGGTGACACCCTGCCCGAGGCGAAAGCAGCCACACCCGAACGCTTTGCACACATCGAGAGGACACCATGACACAGGTCGCGATCGGCATCACCGTCAACGGCGAGGATCACCTGCTCACCGAGGACATGACCATGCGTCGGCTGCTCGAATTCCTGGGCCTGCCCGAGAAGGGTATCGCCGTCGCCGTCGACGGAGCGGTGCTGCCCAAGAGTCGCTGGGACACCACCAGCGTCGAAAAGGGTTGGACCATCGACGTTCTCACGGCGGTGCAGGGTGGTTGAGGGCATGGCGGGTTTGACGATCGCGGGCCGCACCTTCACCTCTCGGCTCATCACCGGCACCGGGGGAGCGGCGAATCTCGCGGTACTCGAGGAAGCCCTCGTCGCGTCGGGAACCGAACTGACCACCGTCGCGATGCGGCGCGTCGACGCTGCGGGTGGAACGGGAGTGCTGGATCTGCTGCGCCGGTTAGACATCGCGCCGCTACCGAACACGGCTGGCTGCCGCGGCGCGGCCGAAGCGGTGCTCACCGCGCAACTCGGGCGTGAGGCGCTCGAAACCGACTGGGTGAAGCTCGAAGTGATCGCCGACGAGCGAACCCTGCTGCCCGACGCCATCGAATTGGTCAAGGCCGCAGAACAACTCGTGGACGACGGCTTCCAGGTGCTGCCGTACACCACCGACGACCCGGTCCTGGCGAAGCGACTGGAGGACATCGGCTGCGTCGCCGTCATGCCGCTCGGCTCACCCATCGGCACCGGCCTCGGTATCGCCAACCCGCACAACATCGAGATGATCGTCGACGCTGCAACTGTGCCGGTGATCCTCGACGCGGGCATCGGCACCGCCAGCGACGCCACCCTCGCGATGGAACTCGGCTGCGACGCGGTGCTGCTCGCGACCGCGGTGACCAGGGCGAAGGATCCGGCGCTGATGGCATCGGCGATGCGGAACGCGGTGGCCGCGGGCTACCAGGCCAGGCATGCGGGTCGAATTCCGAAACGATTCTGGGCTCAGGCCAGCTCGCCCATGTGATCACCTGCGTTGCCTGGGGTGCTGCGTTGCCTGGGGTACTGCGAATTCCAGCAAACGCGCGCGCGTTCGTGAAACGCGTGCGGAATAGTGGCGGGTACGGGGGCGATTCCGCGCGCGTCTGGCAAACGCGCGCGCTTTTGCGGACGCGTGCCGCCGCCGACGCCGCCGATGTGACCGCTGCTGCCGACGCTCAATATGGCCGCGTCCCGCCGACGCCGCCGATGTGGCCGCTGCCTCCTCACATCCGGCAAACGCGCGCGCGTTCGTGAAACGCGTGCGGAATAGTGGCGGGTACGGGGACGATTCCGCGCGCGTCTGGCAAACGCGCGCGCTTTTGCGGCCGCGCCCATGTGACCGCGTGCCCAGCAGCCGCGTGCCGCCGAAGTGACCGACTGTCTCAGGGTTGGGTCATCCGAAAGGATGATGCAACTGACGACTGTGGGTCGATGTGCGGACGCTGTCGATGGGGGAAGGTTGACCCATGATCGAAGTGACAGGACTGACCAAGCAGTACGGCGCGGTGACGGCGGTCGACAACCTCACCTTCACCATCAAGCCCGGCATAGTGACCGGATTCCTCGGCCCCAACGGCGCAGGCAAATCGACCACGATGCGGATGATTCTCGGTCTCGACCGCCCCACCTCGGGAACGGCGACCATCGAGGGCAAGAGCTACAGCCACCTGAAGCAGCCACTGCGTACCGTCGGCGCTCTGCTCGACGCCAAGTGGGTGCACCCCAATCGCTCGGCGCGTGCGCACCTCGAGTGGATGGCGGCCTCCAACGGCATTCCGAAGTCGCGCGTCGACGAGGTACTGCGGCTGGTGGGCCTGTCCGAGGTCGCGAAGAAGAACGCGGGCGGGTTCTCGCTCGGTATGTCGCAGCGGCTCGGACTCGCGGGCGCATTGCTCGGTGACCCCAAGGTGCTGCTGTTCGACGAGCCGGTGAACGGACTCGATCCAGAGGGCATCGTCTGGATCCGAAAGTTCATGCAGCGCTTGGCAGCCGAGGGCCGCACCGTGCTGGTCTCGAGCCACCTGCTCTCGGAGATGGCGCAGACCGCAGAGCACCTCATCGTCATCGGACGCGGCAAGTTGATATCCGATTCCACGGTGCAGGAATTCATCGACCATGCTTCCGAAGCATCGGTACGCGTGCGCAGCCCGCAGCTCGACGGACTTCGCCAGGCCCTGACCACCGCCGGTCTCACCGTGCGTGAGCCGGACAAGACAGACGAACTTCAGCCCTCGTTGGTGGTGCTGAACTCCACGACCGACGCGATCGGCGACATTGCCGGTCGAGCTGGAATCACATTGCACGAGTTGGCCTCTCAGCGAGGCTCGCTCGAGGAAGCATTCATGAAACTCACCGGAGACACAGTGCAATATCACGGCGCGGGAGCCGAAAACCCCAACAATCAGCAAGCAATGGGCGGTGCACTCTGATGGGCGTTTTGGCAGCAGAAAGAATCAAGTTCACCTCGACCAAGTCGCCGTGGTGGTGCAGCGCGATCATCGTGGTGCTCGGTCTCGGGTTCGCGGCAATACTGGGGTGGGCTGCACAGTTGGCCACCGACACCGATGCGCCCGAGGGCATTCCGCCCACGACGGCAGCCGACGTGGTGGGACTCGGAGTCGGAACGTTCGGTTCGATGGTGTTGATGATCTTGGCCGCGTTGACCGTGACCAGCGAGTACCGTTTCGGACTCATCCGCACCACGTTCCAGGCCGTGACCAACCGAGGATCGGTGCTGGCGGCCAAGGCCCTGCTGGTCGGTGTCTACGGTGCGATCCTGTCGTTCGTGCTCGCCGTCATCGGGCTCTACCTCGCCAAGGCGCTCGCCGGTGAGCAGGCAGGTGCGCTGCTGGGCTTCGACGTCGATGGAACCTGGCGCATCCTGTACGGCACCGCCATCCTGGCGTTCGTCCAGGTGGTTCTGGCCATCGGCGTCGGTGCTCTCATGCGGCAGTCCGCCGGAGCAATTGCCATCCTGCTGCTGTGGCCACTGCTCATCGAGAACCTCGTCGGGGTGATTCCGACGGTCGGCGAGAAGATCCAGCCGTTCCTGCCCTTCCTCAACGCCAATCACTTCCTCGGATCCGGCGGCGGCGTCGACTTCCACTGGGGTCCGATCGGCGGCCTGATCTACTTCGTCGCCTTCACCGCGGTGATCTTCGGAGCAGCGGTGTTCGTCGTCAATCGTCGGGACGCCTGACGCCGCTCGCCGGTAGGGTGTCCGCTATGCGGATTTCCTTGCTTGCAAGTAGCGCTGTCACTGTCTTGATTCTGGCCGGTTGCTCGTCCACCTCGGACGGGGAACCGGCCAGAGTTTTCGCTACACCCGACGGGCCGGGCCTGTCGGAAGCGGTCACCGAGGAGGCGTTGGTGGGGCACCTCGAACAACTGGAAGCCATCGCCGCCGAGAACGACGGAAACCGCGCGGCCGGCACCGCCGGGTACGACGCGAGTGTCGATTATGTTGTCTCGCAACTCGAATCGGCCGGGTTCGAGGTCACCACCCCGGAATTCGATTTCGACACCTTCGAGGCGCAGACCCAGACCCTGTCGGTGGCGGGTGCCGAGATCCCGGTGTTCGCGCTCAGTTACTCGCCGACCACCACCGCCGAGGGGATCACCGCACGCGTCGTCGGCGCTCCCGCCGGTGCAGACGGCTGCGAGGCGACCGACTACACCGGCCTCGACCTGGCCGGAGCCGTTGCGGTCGTGCCGCGCGGAGTGTGCCCGTTCGGTGTGAAGCAAACTGTTGCAGCGGAACTGGGAGCGGCCGCCGCGATCATCGTCAACAACGAACCGGGACCGCTCGATTCGGGCACACTCGGCGACACCGACACCGCTCGGATTCCGACCGGCGGCGTCAGCCAGGAGGACGGGGCGGCCGTTCTGGCCGCACCCGAGGTGACGCTGACACTTGTCACCGAGACCGAAACGACCACCAGCCGCAACATCATTGCGCAGACCACCACCGGTTCCACCGAGAACGTGGTGGTCACCGGTGCGCATCTGGACAGCGTCCCCGAGGGTCCAGGCATCAATGACAACGGAACCGGTACCGCGGCAGTGCTCGAGACCGCACTGCAGATGGGTAGCGCCCCCGAGGTCACCAACGCGGTGCGTTTCGCGTTCTGGGGTGCCGAGGAGAACGGACTCGTCGGTTCCACCGAGTACGTCGAGGGCCTGTCCGACGAGGACAAGCGAAACATCGCGCTGTACTTGAACTTCGACATGATCGGCTCGAACAATGCCGGTTACCTCGCCTACGACGGAGACGACTCCGACCAGGTGGGTGAGCCCGCCGGACCGGCCGGATCCGACGCCATCGAGCGCACCTTCGTCGAGCGACTGGCGACCGAGGGCGTAGCCGTCGACGGCACCGATTTCGACGGTCGCTCGGATTACGGGCCGTTCATCGAGGTCGGTATCCCCGCCGGTGGTGTGTTCAGCGGCGCGGACGAGAACAAGACCGGCGCGCAGGCCGAGAAGTGGGGTGGCACCGCGGATCAGACCTTCGACGAGAACTACCACACCGATCAGGACACCCTGGCGAACGTCGACCGCGCAGCACTGGCGAAGAACGGCGCGGCGGTGGCCTACGGAATCGGCGTCTACGCGCAGTCGGTGGAGGGCCCCAACGGGGTTCCGGTGGGCGCCGCGCGCGAGGCCGCTCGCGCCGAAGGATGAGGGTAAGTATGTGTAACCGTGGGTTACGCTCGATGCTGTGAACGCAGTCGTCTCCTCGGTCGTGGAGTGGGTCCGCACCACCAATCGAGCGCCCGCGGTGGTCGGGGCGGTTCGGCGTGTGCGCCGCGCACTACCCGGTGACCCCACGTTCGGCGATCCGCTGTCGATCGACGGCCCGGGCAGAGCCATGGCCGTCGCTCGTGTCGCCGACAGGTTCCTGGCTGCGAACGGCCTCGACGACGAACCCGGTGCGTCCCGCGAAGTGGGCCTCGGAGCATTGCAGGTGTGGCAGGCGATCCTCGAACGAGCCGGCCGAGGCCGCGGCGAGCACGACGTCACCATCGTGTTCACCGACCTCGTCGGTTTCTCGTCGTGGTCGCTGCGGGCCGGCGACACCGCCACCCTGACCCTGCTGCGCAAGGTCTCCAAAGCCGTCGAACCCGAGGTCGCATTCCGCGGTGGCCACGTCGTCAAGAGACTGGGCGACGGCATCATGGCAGTGTTCGCCGATCCGGGCAAAGCAGTCGACGCGGTCTTCGCGGCCCGTGAGGCACTGAAGGGCGTCGACGTCGACGGCTACACCCCGACCATGCGCGTCGGCATCCACACCGGCAGCCCGCGGCAGGTGGGATCGGACTGGCTGGGCGTCGACGTCACCGTCGCCGCCCGGGTGATGCAGACCGGCGGCAACGGCAACATCATGATCTCCGCGACGGCCCTGGAGGGGGTCCCGCCGGAGGTGCTCGACGCCTTGCGCGTGGTCTCCAAGCCCTATCGCCGCAGCTTCTTCGCTCCGAAGATCAAGGGCGCACCCGACGACCTACGCATTCTCCGACTCGTGCAGTCGCCACAGCGGTGACACCGGTCCGTGGCCCGCGCCCAGATCGTAGGACGCGGCGAGGCAGCGAGTGACCCACGCCTTGCCGAACGCCACCGCGTCGGGCATGGAGTATCCGTGCGCCAGGGCCGATGCGATCGACGCGGCGAGGGTGTCGCCGCCGCCGTGATCGTTGCCGGTGTCGATGCGTTCGCTGGTGAATTCGAGAAAGGTGTCTCCGTCGAACAGCAGGTCGGTGCTGTGCGTGGAGGTCCGCAGGTGACCGCCCTTGACCAGGGCCCACTGCGCGCCCAGTCCGTGCAGGGCCTCGGCGGCGCGGTGCGCGCTCGAGTCGTCGACCACGTCGATGCCGGTGATGAGCCGAACCTCGTCGAGGTTGGGGGTCACCAGCGAGGCAATGGGAAACAGGGTGTGGCGAATGGCGTCGAGGGCCTCGGCGTGCAACAGAGGATCGCCGTGCATCGACGCGCACACCGGATCGACGACCAACGGAACCGGCTGATCGCGGCCGATACCGACCTCGGTGCAGACGGCCGTGACCGCGTCGATGATCGCGGTGGAGGCCAGCATTCCGGTCTTCGCTGCGCCGACGCCGATGTCGGAGACGACGGAGCGAACCTGCGCGGCGACGACGTCCGGCGGAATCTCGTGGAAGCCCGTCACGCCGACGGTGTTCTGGACCGTGACCGCAGCGACCGCGACACAGGCATGGACGCCGAGCAGTGCCATCGTTCGGCTGTCCGCCTGGATTCCGGCACCGCCACCGGAGTCGGTTCCGGCGATGGTCAGCGCGCGGACTGGAGTCTCGCCGTTGGGCGTGAGCGGTAGGAACTTCACGAGAGAAGACAGTACCGGCGCGTGGGGAGACGGGGGTCGCGGCCGCTGAATCGGATTGCCGAGTCCGTGGCGAAAACTTGGGCAGGCCTTGAATGTTGTTGTATCACAACGTCGAACAGGGCCACTTATGATCCGTACCAGCATTCGTGTCGGGTTCGACGGACAAACCTACGCATCCGAAGGTTTGTTGGTAGAAAAGGTGACAGAGCCACCGTGCGCATGTTTAATAGTGGTGCACGTCACATCGGTTTCACTCGTTCATCACTCCACACACAGCGAAGGAGGCGTCCCATGCTGGCAAGTTCTCCTAGCGCTGATGTCTCGATCAACAAAGACCAGAACCGATTCGAGCTTCGATTGAACGGTGATCTCGTCGGGATCGTCGGCTTCTACGAGGTCGAGGGAAACGGCACGCGTGCGACGCGTACTCACGTCGTGTCCTTCATGCACACCGTCGTCACCGAGGATTTCGGTCATCAGGGTTTGGCCGGCATTCTGGTGCGGCGCGCACTCGACAGTGCGCGGTCGTACGGCTGGAAGGTCAAGCCGGTCTGCACCTACGTTCAGCGCTTCGCCGCGGCCAACCCGGAATACAACGACATGCTCGTCGCTCTCTGACCTCGGGTTCCTGCACGCATCGCCCGGTCACATCAAGGCTGGTCACATTAAGGGCACGACTCGGCGACGATCGGTGCACTCGCCTCGCGTCACATGGACAACACTGGTCTCATGAGTGACATGAGTCACATACTTCCACGGCGGGTCACCGGGCCCGCTCCGGTCGACCGGCCCGTCGTTCGCATCGAGGACGACGTCGATCACAACAGGTTCGACCTCTTCGTCGACGACGAACTCGTCGGCATTCTCGGCTATCGCTTCGGTGAGGGCGACGACGGCCCGGTCGTCGCGCTCATGCACACCGTCGTCAAGGAGGAGTACGGCGACCGCGGGTGGGCGGGCGTGCTGGTGAGGGCGTCGCTGAACACCGCTCGTGATCGGCAGTGGCGCATCGTTCCGATCTGTACCTACGTGCGGCGATACCTGGCGCAGCACGAAGAATTTCTGGATCTGATCGCCGAATAGAGAGCAGTGCTCTTGTTTTATGGGCGTATCGAATGAATACTGCTTCCTGTAGAGAGCGCCGCTCTCGAAAGGTTGGCATTCCCCGATGCGTGTATCCCTGTATCTGTTCGTCGGCATCATGTTCGCCGCGTATCCCACACTGCGTCCCTACTCGGACGAGGTGGGCACGGCGGGAGTCGACGCCTTCGCATCCTCGAACTGGGTGCTCTCCCACACCTTCGCCATGCTCGGCTTCATCGCGCTCGGGCTGACCGTGCTCTACACCGGTCGACGGTCGGAGCTCGCGGTCGTGACCACGTGGATCGGCGTCGGGTTGGTGCTGCCGTACTACGGCGCGGAAACCTTCGCGCTGCATGCGCTGGGTGTCGATGCCGTACAGAACGCGAACCCCGGCCTGATCGATCTGGCCGACTCGATCAGGTACTCGCTCGTACAGTCCGTCATGTTCGGGCTCGGACTGGTGCTGATCGCCGTTGGGCTGGTGGCATTCGCTCTACGCAACCGCTACGCCGCGGTGCTCGCTGCCGGGTTCGTGCTCTTCCTTCCTCAGTTCTACACCCCGCCTGCCGTGCGAATTGCGCACGGAGTGCTGATCGCCGTCGGGGCGATTCTCGCCGCCAGGGCCGTGGCGGACAGGTCGGCGGACTCTGCTCAGCCGATCTCCACGATCACCGGAGCGTGATCGCTCGCTCCCTTACCCTTGCGTTCCTCGCGGTCGATGGACGCGCCGGTCACTCGTGCCGCCAGGGCAGGGGAGGTCAACGCCATGTCGATGCGTAGGCCCTGCTTCTTGGGGAACCGCAACTGCGTGTAGTCCCAGTAGGTGTACGTCCTGGGCTCGGGGGTGAACTGCCGCGTCACCTCGGTGAAGCCGGCGTCGCCGAACGCGGTGAAGGCGTCACGCTCGGCTTGGGAGGTGTGGGTCTTGCCCTCGAACAGTGCGGGATCCCAGACGTCGTCGTCGGTAGGCGCGATGTTCCAGTCGCCGACGAGCGCGATCTGCGCCTGCGGATCGGCCGCCACCCACGCCTGCGCGTCGGCCTTCAGCGCAGCGAGCCACTCGAGCTTGTAGGTGTAATGCGGATCGGCGAGTTCGCGACCGTTGGGCACGTACAGGCTCCAGACGCGCACCCGGTCGCACGTGGCACCGATGGCGCGCGCCTCCTGAGCGGGATCGATCTCGGGATCCTTGCTGAACCCGGGCTGATCCTCGAACCCGACCTGCACATCGTCCAGGCCGACGCGCGATGCGATCGCGACGCCGTTCCACTGGCTCAGCCCGACGTGGGCGACCTCGTACCCGATGTCGGTGAACCGCTGATACGGAAACTGTGCGTCCTTGCACTTGGTTTCCTGCATCGCCAGCACATCGACATCGGATCGCTGCAGCCAATCGACGATTCGATCCTGACGAGAGCGGACGGAGTTCACATTCCAAGTAGCCAAGCGCACGGGAACGAACCTTATCGAACGCCTCCGACAGGCCGGGCATAGCGATACCGATGGTGGTCCTCGAAGCCGAGGTCTCGGTACAGAGCAACGGCTTCGGTGTTGTCGACGGCCACCTGCAGGTACGCGTGTGTCGCGCCATGGCTGCGTCCCCAGCGCACCAGTTCTCCGCACATCAGGGTGCCGAGGCCGTTGCGGCGATGCTCGGGAGAGACCCAGAGCGAGGTCAGTCCCACCCAGCATCGACCGTCCGGGGCGGTGGTGACGGCCGCGCGACCGACGGCGGCCGCCGACGACGAGTGCGCGCCGATCATGCCGAAACCGAGGGTGCCGCCCCGCACTGCGGCGACCACCTCCGCTGCGCCCGCGGGAGCCTCGCTGCCCTGGTAGCGCAGGGAATTCAGCCACTCGGCTGTCGGCTGCGCGGTGACGGCGATAGCCGAATCACCCTCGCGCAGAACGAGCTTCGCGATGTCCGCAGCCATGACAGCGGTCTCGTTGTAGGTCCGCCACCCGGCCGGCGCGCTGCCGAGACGGTCGGGGAGCGAGAGCGTCGGCACCAGTCCGCGAGCGGCGTATCGGTCGACGATCTGCGCGAGAGTCTCGGCCGTCGTCGACGCTCCGGGTTCGAGCGGTGCCGCCGAGTTCGCGCGGCCGGTGAACCCGTGACCGAACCGCAGCTGCCAGCCGTCGATCCACTCCCGCTCTACGCCCGGCCAACCGTCGGCGGCAGCGGCCTCGAGCGAGCGGATCTCCGACGTCCGAATCGGCTTGGGCCCCAGAGGTTTCAACGCTACGACTCGTTCGGCGGCGACCTGCACCAGCGCGCCGTCCCTGCCGCGCACCGAGACCGAGCCTGCGTCCATCGCCACCAATTCGCCGATCACGTCAGTCATCGGGTGGGTGTGGCCGGGTGGCAACCGATAGCGAAGCATCACCCGGGTACCCACCGGGACGGTCAGTCGTCGTCCTCGTCGTCGTGCCCGAACGGGTCGTCCACCGTGCCGGGCGTCCAGCTCAGACCGGGCACGCCCCACCCGGCGCGCTTGATCGCCTTCTTCGCGGCCCGCGCATGTCGACCGATGAGCACGTCCGTGTAGAGGAAGCCGTCGAGATGACCCACCTCGTGCTGAAGCATCCGAGCGAAGAAGCCGTGACCCTCGATGTCGACGGGATCACCCTTGGCATCCGTACCGGTCACCCGGGCCCACTCGGCGCGCCCGGTGGGGTGCTGCTCGCCGGGGACGGACAGGCAGCCCTCGTCGTCGTCGTCCGGATCGGGCATCGTCTCCGGAATCTCGGAGGTCTCGAGTACCGGATTGACGACCTCGCCGCGGCGGCGGAAAACCTTGCCGTCCTCGCCTTGATCGGGGCAGTCGTAGATGAACAGACGCTTGCCGACACCGACCTGATTCGCGGCGAGTCCGACGCCGTTCGCGGCGGCCAACGTCTCGTACATGTCGGCGATCAGCTCGGCCAGCTCGGCGGGTGACTCGGTGACGGGAGCGGTTGCGGTGTGCAGCACCGGATCGCCGACGATCCGGATGGGAAGAATTGCCATGGTCGACAAGGATACCGGGAGTGGAGCCTGCGGAATGACCCGTGGTGAGGAGTGGAGCCTGCGGAATGAGCCAGTGGTGTGCGTCGCGCATGTGGTCGAGTAGGTGGAACACGCCACGCGCGGGCAGCCCGCAGGAGCCGTGTCCCCGGCGTCGGACATGGTTGAATGATCCCCGAAGTACAACTGTGTAATTCGGTCGGCGCTCCTACGGGTGTCGGCAGTACTGGGGGAAGCAGATTTCTCCGGGTGGGTGATCCTGCCGACCCTGGGAAGTCGAGAAGTCGAGGAGTGGGATGGACGGCGCAGCAGCGCGTGACTCGAACCAGTCTCAGCAACCGGGAAGTTCGGACGGCTCTCAGGATCCGAACGAGGTCGGTGCGGACGGACTGAGTCGACGAGAGCACGACATCCTGTCCTTCGAGCGGCAGTGGTGGAAGTACGCCGGGGCCAAGGAAGAGGCCATCAAGGAACTCTTCTCCATGTCGGCGACCCGCTACTACCAGATCCTGAATGCGTTGGTCGATCGTCCCGAGGCGCTCGCCGCGGATCCGATGTTGGTCAAGCGCCTGCGCCGGTTGCGTGCGAGCAGGCAGAAGGCTCGTGCGGCACGTCGGCTGGGTTTCGACGTCTGAGCAGGTCTTGCGTTCCGTGTGCCGAGTCGCCGTCGACGGTCGGCTAGGGTCGATCAGGTGAGCAGCCCGAACCCGGAACAGACCGGGCCACCACTCCGCGCCCTGGCCATGGTGTTGATTTCGCTCGCGATCCTGTTCGCAGCGATCGGGGCGTTGTCTCTGACGGGTTCCGATTCCGACGATGCGGCCGCCGAGCCCGCCGCCGAGACGACGAGCGCACCGGCCGCACAGGCTCCTGCAGCCCAGGTTCCCGCGGGCGATTCGTCGACCGGTGCCGCGGCACCCACCACCACCTCGGGCGCACCCGCCGACGTCGAAGTGCGAGTACTCAACAACTCCAATGTCTCCGGCCTGGCCGCCGGTACCGCCAGCACGTTGACCGCCGAGGGTTGGAACGTCGCCGAGACGGGCAACTTCAGTGAAGACCAGTTCGCGCAGACCGCGGTGTACTACGGCACGACGGCAGGTGAGGAACAGGCCGCGCAGACCATCGCCACGCAGCTCGGCGTCCCGGCCGAACCCAAGCCGACCTCGCTCGAATCCACGGCAGGCGTCGTCGTCATCGTGACCCAGTAGTCCTGCAGCGGCCAGTTCCACAGCGTCGACTTCCGTGCCCGATTCGGCTGAATCGGTCGGCACGTTATCATTTCCGAGCCCGGCGAAACTGCCTGAAAGAGGAGCGATTTCCGATGGACATGTTCAAGCGACGCACTGCCGCGACCCGATCGTTGCGTTACGTGGCCCCGGTCCTCGCGATCGCAGCTCTCGGGCTCTCCGCCTGCAGCAACGGCGAGGTCCCGTCCGACGTCCCCGGCACCGTCCCGCCGGTGTGGACCGGAGAGGCCGACCCGTCGGCAGAAGCTGTCGCCGGCGACAGCCCGGCCGAGTCGAGCTCCGGCGACATCATCGAGGCCGCACTGCGCGACGCCTCCGGTGCCGAGGTCGGCACGGTGTCGTTCGCGTCCGAGGGCGACAAGCTCACCGTCACCGCCGAGGTCGAGGGCATGACCCCCGGCTTCCACGGCTTCCACGTTCACACCGTCGCCGCCTGCGAGCCGAACTCCGTGGCACCGACAGGCGGGGAGCCCGGCGCATTCCTGTCCGCGGGCGGTCACCTGCAGGTCGACGGCCGCACCGAGCACCCGTCCAGCGGTGACCTGACGTCCATCCAGGTCGGCGAGGACGGCACCGGAATGCTCGTCACCACCACCGACGCGATCACACTCGACGATCTGCGTGCCGACGGTGCCGGAACCTCGGTGATCGTGCACGACGGTGCCGACAACTTCGCCAACATCCCGCCGCGGTACACCCTGCCCGACGGTGCCGCCGTGCCGGACATGACGACTCTGATGACCGGCGATGCCGGCTCGCGGGCGGCGTGCGCGGTACTGCAGTAGTTTGAGCGCTCCCCGGATCGACTTCGCGAGTTCACCGCGCCCGACGCTCGGCGTCGAGTGGGAGATCGCGCTGGTCGACAAGAACACGCGAGACCTGGTCAACTCCGCCGAGGCGGTCATGGACGGTGTCCGCGACCTGGCCGGGGACACCCCGCGGGTGACGAAGGAACTGCTCCGCAACACCGTCGAACTCGTCACCGGAGTGTGCGAGAACGTCGGGGAGGCGATGGCAGACCTCGGTGAGTCTCTCTCGCTCGTCGAGCGCGCAGCGGATCCGCTGGGAATCGATCTGTTCTCGGCGGGCACCCATCCGTTCGCCGAGTGGTCCACCCAGCAGCTCACCAGCTCCCCGAGTTACGACGAGTTGATCGCTCGGACGCAGTGGTGGGGTCGGCAGATGCTGATCTGGGGTGTGCACGTGCACGTGGGAGTGTCGTCTCCCGACAAGGTCTTTCCCATTCTCAACTCACTGCTGTTGCAGTACCCGCACCTGCTGGCGCTGTCGGCGTCCTCGCCGATCTGGGCGGGCAACGACACCGGCTACGCCAGCAATCGTGCGTTGATGTTCCAGCAGCTGCCGACGGCCGGGCTGCCGTTCCAGTTCGAGAACTGGCCGCAGTTCGAGGGATTCGTCCGTGATCAGCTCAAGACCGGCGTCATCGAGCAACTCGGCGGCATGCACTGGGACATCCGCCCTGCCCCCAAGTGGGGAACCATCGAGGTTCGGGTGTGCGACGGGGCGTCGACCAAGCGGGAGCTCGCGGCTCTCGTCGTGTTGACGCACTGCCTCATCGTCCATCTCGACGAACGTCTCGAAGCGGGGGAGACCCTGCCGTCGATACCGCCGTGGCACGTGCAGGAGAACAAGTGGCGGGCGGCCCGGTACGGCCTCGATGCCGAGATCATTCTCGACTCGGACAGCAACGAACGTCTGGTCACCGACGACCTGAACGACCTGCTCGAGAAGCTGACGCCGACGGCCGTCCGGTTGAACTGCGTCGACGAGTTGGCCGCGGTGGCCGACATTCCGCGGCTCGGGGCGTCCTACCAGCGTCAGCGGGCGGTGGCCGCGAAATCCAACGGTGACCTGCGAGCCGTCGTGGAATCGTTGGTCACCGACCTCCGCACCTGATCCGGCGCGGCTCGCACTACTCGTCGGGGTCGTTCGGTTCCATCTCGTTGACGATCAGCAGACCGTCGCGACCCCGCTGTTCTCGATAGGCGACGCGGCCCACGGTATGCGCGATCACCGGAGCGGTGACCAGCGTGAAGATGCCCACCAGTACGAGCATCCAGATGTCGACGTTGCCGCGCAGGCTGATGATGGCACCGATCAGCACCATGATCAGACCGACCACCTGCGGCTTGGTGGCCGCGTGCATCCGCGAGAGGGTATCGGGGAAGCGCACGATGCCGACGGCTGCGGTGAAGGCGAGCAGTGCTCCGAACAGGATGAAGGCCGAGGCAATGACCTGGGCTACGGTGCTCATTCGTCCCTCACTGTGTCACTCATTCGTCCCTCACTCTGAATCGCGCGATGCTGACCGACCCGACGAAGCTGACCAAGGACAGCGCGACGATGGCCGGTACGAGGGTGGTGTCGCGGCTGTAGACGGCCCACACTCCGAGACCGCACATCGAGACGGCCAGGATCGTGTCCATCGCGACGAGACGGTCGAGCGTGCTCGGTCCGTCGAGCAGTCGGTATGCGGTGAGGATCGCGGCACCGATCAGGAGGGCTCCGGCTATCGCCAGGACGACGGTCACGACCAGTCCCCCTTCCTCTTGTCGTCGGTCTTCTTGTCGTCTCTCGGGGCGTCGCGGTCCGTCGATGCCGGATCGTCACCGAGCACTCCGTGGTACTGCTCGTACTCCTGGAAGTGCAGCGGGCTCGGCTTCCAGTCGGAGTCTCGCTCGAACGCCGCGATGAAGAGTTTCTCCAGGTTTCGTACGTAGGCGTAGAAGCCGTCGACGGCCTTCTGCGTGCCCATGTCCAGCACGTGCACGTAGAGTAGGCGTCGGGTTCGGTCTATCTCGAGCACCATGGTGCCGGGCACGAGGTTCATCGCGTCGACGAACAGGGTGAGCACCAGATCGGACTTGATCGCGATGCGGCAGCGCAGCACGCCGGTGACCGGCGGTGCTTTCGGGCGGATCGCCAACCAGGCCACATTGACGCTGGATTCCCCTGCGTAGTAGAGAAATACGACGGCCAGCTTGACGAGTGACAACACGTGGATGCGGCCCTCGACCGGAACACGAGGCAACGGCAGCAGCACCATGATGAGCAGTCCCACCGCGATACCGCCCAGCACGTTCGCCGCAGAGACGTTGCCCCACAACAGAACCCAGATTGCCGTCAGCCACGCGAGCGTCCACAGGCGCAGCAGAACGGAGCGGTTCATCTTCATCGGGTGCCCTCCTCGTTCGTGCGCGACTGCTCGTAGGCCTGATCGCCGACCCATTCCGCACCGCGCACCGCATCGATGTACACCGACCGATCGCGAAGGTCTGCCGCAGCGCGATCGCTGATGTCGATGATGGGGCCGGCGAACACCGTCATGGCCAGGCCGACGGCCACGAGCCCGATGGTCGGAAGCAACATGAAGGCGGGCATCCGGCCCACGTCCTCGCGGTCACCGAACTGAATGTCGGACGAGTCGTCGAGAAGAGCGGACGGGCTGTTGTCGGCCAGGTCGCCCTCGGGAGCGTCGGCGCGAGCTCGCCAGAACGCCTTGGTCCAGACTCGGGCGACGACGTACAGCGTCAACAGGCTGGTGACGGTTCCACCCGCGACGAGCAACCAGGCCAACACGCTGCCCTGCTCGCTACCGGCCTGCAGCAGTGCGACCTTTCCGATGAAACCCGAGAACGGCGGAATGCCACCGAGATTGAGGGCCGGCACCAGGAACACGATCGCCAGCACCGGGCTGGCCGCAGCCAGACCGCCGAGGCGTCGAAGCGACGACGAACCGGCCTGACGCTCGATGAGACCGACGACGAGGAACAGCGTCGTCTGCACCAAAATGTGGTGGGCGACGTAGTAGATCGAGCCGGACAATCCCGATTGTGTCGACAGCGCGACGCCGAAGATCATGTAGCCGATATGGCTGACGAGGGTGAACGACAACAGTCGCTTGATGTCGCTCTGCGCGATGGAGCCGAGGATACCGACGAGCATCGTCAGCAGGCCGCAGACCATCAGTACGTTGTCGAGTGAGCCGTCCGGGAACAGCAGGGTGTGCGCGCGGATGATCGCGTACACACCGACTTTCGTCAGCAGGCCGGCGAACACGGCGGTGACCGGTGCCGGGGCGGTGGGATACGAGTCGGGCAGCCACGTCGAGAGCGGGAACACCGCGGCCTTGATGCCGAACGCGACCAGTAGAACCGCGAAGATCGCGGTTCTGGTTCCGGGGGTGATGTCGTCCATACGCACCGCGATGTGGGCCAGGTTCAGCGTTCCGGTGGCTGCGTAGACCAGCGCGATGCCGATCAGGAAGATCAGCGAGGACACCATCGACACCATCACGTACGACACGCCCGCACGCACGCGGTCGGCACTCGCGCCGAGTGTCAGCAACACGAACGACGCCGCGAGCAGCACCTCGAAGCCGACGAACAGGTTGAACAGGTCGCCTGCGAGGAACGCGTTGCAGACACCTGCGGTCAATGCGAGGTAGGTCGGCAGGAAGATGGAGACGGGCTGATTCTCGCTACCGTCGCGGATGCCCTGGCCGATCGAGTAGACCATGACGGCCAGCAACACGATGGACGAGACGACGAGCATCATCGCCGATAGACGGTCCACCACGAGGGAGATGCCGAGCGGGGAATCCCAACCGCCGACCTGCAGTGCGCTGGTGCCGTCGCGATCGGCGAGATAGAGCATCACCGACGAGATCGCGACCACCGCGGTGAGCGCGACGATGGTGATGAATCGCTGAGCGCGAGGCCGTCGCCCCAGCACCAGGGTCGACGCGGCGGCGAGCATCGGAATCAGTACCGGCAGCGGAGTCAGAACGTCGATCACTGCGGGGGAGATCGTCATGCGTGGTCTCCCTTCTCATCTGGGCGGCTGTCGTCCTTCTCGGCGGTGTCGAGTCCGTCCAGCCCGCGCAGCTGCGGATTGTCGTCGTCGTTGTCGAAATCACCGTCGTGCAGATCCTCGTAGCACTCGAGATCCTCGAGGTTTCTGATCTCCTCGAGCGGAATGGGGTTGCCCTTCGAGTCGAATGCGTCGCCGCCGAAGCTCGGCTCGCCCGTCACCGGGTCGTCCGAGCGGTCGCGGTCGGGGGCCTCGGCCATCGAGCGGCGCCGGGAGACCTTGGTGTCCTCGGGGTCGTTCTCGACGTCGTCCTTGGTGTTGAGGGTGAACGACCGGTAGGCCAGAGCCAGCACGAACGCCGCGATTCCCATCGTGATGACGATTGCCGTCAGGATCACCGCCTGGGCCAGGGGGTCCGCCATCTCCTGGTTCACCGCGTTGTCCCGACCCACGATGGGCGGGGCTCCCGCAGGGCCGGCGATCGTGAGCATGAGCAGGTTGACGCCGTTGCCGACGAGTAGCAGGCCCAGCAGCATCTTGGTGATACTGCGCTCGAGCAGCAGATACACACCCGCCGCGATGAGGACACCGACAATGACGAGCATTCCGAGATCAGCGGTCATGGGGCGCTCACTCGGCCTTGGCTCTGCATTTCCACCTGTGCGTCGAGACGCGCGCCGAGACTACGGAGCACGTCGAGTACCAACCCGACCACGATGAGATACACACCGAGGTCGAAGAACAATGCGGTGACCAACTTGATGTCGCCGAGGATCGGCAACGTCACCTCCAACGTCGCCGAGGACAACGCCGGGGCTCCGAGGAACATCGACGCCACCGCGGTTCCGGCCGCGAAGATCAAGCCGAGTCCGAGGATCTTTCCGGCGTCGATCGGAACTGTCTCACCGAGCTCGTAGCGGCCACCGGCCAAGTACCTCAGCACCAGCGCCAGGCCGGCGGTGAGACCACCGGCGAAACCGCCGCCGGGAGCGTTGTGACCGGAGAAGAAGAAGTAGATAGAGAGCACCATGATCGTCGGGAAGATCAATCGCGTCGTGACCTCGAGAATCAACGAGCGATGACGCGGATCGATCAGATCGCCGCCGAGCAGCCACGTCGTCTCCGCCGCGTAGTTCGCATCGGAGGACGACGAGGGGGCGTCGGACACCCGCGGAGCGCTACCGAACCGGCGGTTGCGGAAGACCAGGCTCGCCACGCCCGTAGCCGCGACGAGCAAGACGCAGATCTCGCCGAGAGTGTCCCAGGCGCGGATGTCCACGAGGATCACGTTGATGACGTTCTGGCCGTCGCCCAGGTTGTATGCGGCGTCCGGCAGGAGCAGCGACACCGGGTCTGTGTTTCGGGCGTTCATCGCGAACGCACCCAGGATGCTCACGGTCGCCCCGACGGCGACGGCGAGCACCGCGCGAGGTCCACGCGATCCGGCCGAACCCCGGTCGTCGACCTCGGCCGGGAGCTTGCGCAGGACGAGCACGAACATCACGAGGGTCAAGGTCTCGACGAGGAACTGGGTCAGCGCCAGGTCCGGGGCACCGTGGATGGCGAAGATGACTCCGCAGCCGTAGCCGGTGAGACCGACGAGAATGACGCTGGCCAAGCGGTTGCGCATCACCGTGGCTCCGAGGCCACCCGCGATCATGATGGCCCCGATGATCAGCTGCAACGGGTTGTTCCACAGGGTGTAGTCCAAGTCCGGTTCTGCGCCGAGGATCAGCACGATCATCGGCAGCAGCACCAGCGTCAGCAGGATCGTGCCCTGAGTGAGAGGGAGCGAACCGCGCTGCGTGGTGCCGGTGAGGCGGATGGACAGGGTGTCCATGGACTTGAGCACGTTGTCGTAGATGCGGTCTGCGTTGCCGAGCGGAGGATGCTCGAACTTGAGCCGGTTGACCACCCGATGCGCGATGAACAACCCGACACCACCGGTGACGACGACGACTGTCAGCGCCAACGGCATATTGAATCCGTGCCAGAGCGCCAGGTGGTACGGCTCCTGGCCGTACGACGGCAGCGTGCGAGCGTACGGGCTGACGATGCGATCGACGATGGAGGACGCGAATCCGGCGACCAGACCGAGCACCGCCAGGAAGGCGGGTGCGGCGAGGAACAGGGCTGCCGGCGCGTGCATCGCCTTGACCGACGGACTCGCCCGCTTGAGCTGCTTGCGCGCGAACGCGCCCCAGACGAACCGAATGCTGTAGGTGACCGTGAGTATCGATCCGATCACCAGGCCTGCGACGACGAAGGCCGCGACCGTGGGATCGAGCGTCGGGGTGCTGATCACGGCCGACAACGCCGTCTCCTTGCCGACGAACCCGAGCATCGGCGGAAGTCCGGCCATGCTGGCCGCGGCCAGCGCGGCTATCGCGGCGAGCCAGGGAGCCTTCTTGCCCAGGTGGGCCAGTTTGCGGATGTCGCGGGTGCCGGTGGTGTGATCGATGATGCCGACGACCATGAACAGCGCCGCTTTGAACATCGCGTGGGCGATCACCATCGTCAGGCCGGCGAGCATCGCCTTCTCCGAGCCGATGCCGACCAACACCATGAGGAAGCCGAGCTGGCTGACGGTGCCGAACGCGAGTATCAGCTTGAGGTCGAATGCGCGCAGAGCTCGCCACCCGGCCAGGATCATCGACAGCAGTCCGAGGCTGATCACCGTGGCTCGCCACGGGCCGGAATCGGCGAACCCCGGGGCCAGGCGCGCGACCAGGTAGATGCCCGCTTTGACCATGGCAGCGGCATGGAGGTATCCGCTGACCGGTGTCGGGGCGGCCATGGCTCCGGGGAGCCAGAAGTGCAGTGGCACGATGGCCGACTTGCTCAGTGCGCCGATGAGGACCAGCACGATCGCGACACCGGGCAACCAGCCGCCCGGCGCGTTCGCGACCAGCTCCGAGAGGTTGTAGGTGCCGGACACCTGGCCGAGGATGATGATGCCGACCAACATCGCCAGGCCGCCCGCGGTGGTGACGAGCAGTGCCTGGGTGGCCGCTCGTCTGCTCGACGCTCGCTCGGCGTAGTGGCCGACGAGCAGGAACGACAGGACGGTGGTGACTTCCCAGAAGATGTAGAGCACCAGCATGTTGTCACTGGTGATGAGGCCGAACATCGCACCGGAGAAGGCGACCATTTCGGCGGCGAACAGCCCGAGCCGGGGCTCGTCGTCCTCGAAGTAGCGCGCACAGTAGAGCAGAATCAGTGCGCCGATGCCGAGGACCAGCAGCGACATGATGGCCGCGAGGGAGTCGAACCGCATGTCGATGTTCATCGACAGGCCAGGGACCCATTCGATGTTCAGTTTCTGTTCGGTTCCCCAGTTGCCGAACACCCAGATCAGGCTGAGCAGGGGTACGAGCGCGAGCGGGAAAAAGGCATTGCGACCCCACCAGCGGACGAACAGTGGCGCGAGCAGCGCGGCGGCGGCGTGCGCAAGAAGAATGGCGAGCAAAAATCACTCCGTCGTCTCGGTCGCATCGGCGGTGAAACCGAGCGGTGGTCGTAGGGCGGCGATGAGTAGGGTGTGCGAAGTCCGTGTGAAGTTCGATGTGAAGCTTTGAGAAATAATGAACCGGTTGCCGAGCGGCAGCCGCGAGTTGTCGTTGTCCACTTTACTTTGCGAGGTAGGCGGCGTGCCAGGCGGTACAGAACGGTGCGGGTCCGTGAGTGAGGGGAGCGCGTCGGTGACCGATCCGAGGCTCATTCGGACCGCCGGGCTGGCGTACGTCCGAGATCGTCGAATGATCCAGACCCGATCGGCCGGAAAATCCGCGTTCTACATGGCGGGCGGAAAGATCGACCCGGGCGAGACGCCCGAGCAAGCATTGCATCGCGAGATCAGGGAAGAGCTCGATGCTGCGGTGACGGACGCCCGGCTCCTCGGGGTGTTCGAATGTGAGGCCTGGGGGCACCCGGCAGGAACTCCGCTCGAGATCACGTGTTTCCTCGCCGATCTGGCGACCGAGCCGACGCCGACCAGCGAGATCGCAGAGATCAGGTACTTCACCCGAGACGAGTACGCCGCCATGCCGGACGTCGCTCCGGGATCGCTGATGGTGTTCGACCGGATGAAAGCGCTCGATTTGATCGACTGAAGCGCGTATGTTGGTCGTGGAGAGAACGTACGTTCTCTGTCGGTCACCGCGAAGGAGTCTCATGACGAACCTGTCCCAGAAAGCCACCACCCTGCTCGAGCTGCACAAGCCGGGCAACCCGGTCGTATTGCCGACGGTGTGGGACGCCTGGTCTGCCAACCTCGCCGTCTCCGCCGGGTTCACCGCGCTGACCGTCGGAAGCCACCCCGTCTCGGACTCCATCGGCAAGCCCGACAACGAGGGCATCACCTTCGACGAACTGCTCACCCGCATCTCGCAGATCTCCGCCGCCGTGGACGCACCCCTGTCGGTCGACATCGAATCCGGCTACGGCGAGGACCCCAAGCGACTCATCGACGGACTGATCTCTGCCGGAGCCGTCGGCCTCAACATCGAGGACACCGTGCACAGCGAAGGCGGACGCCTCCGCGAAGCGCAAGAACATGCCGACTTCGTCGGAGCACTGCGCGCAGCATCCGACGCCACCGACGTCCACGTGGTCATCAACGCCCGCACCGACCTGTTCGTCAAGGCGATCGGCGACGAGAGCGACCGCGTCGACCGCGCCATCGCCCGGCTGAAGCTGTGCGCCGCAGCCGGTGCCGACTCGCTCTACCCCGTCGGCTTCCACAACGACGCGGACTACAAGCGTCTCGCCGAGGAACTCCCGCTGCCGATCAACGCCATCGCCAACCCGGCCGAGGGCGACCTGTCGCACTTCGCCTCCCTGGGCGTGGGTCGCATCAGCTTCGGCCCGATCTTCCAGATGGAACTGGCCAAGCGGGCAGAGGAAATCCTCGGCCGCTGGAAGTGAGAGCGGCTGCGCAGTGGTGGGGGGGGGGGGGGGGGGGGGGGGGGGGGGGGGCGGCGGCCGCCGGCGGGGCCCCGCCCGCCCCCGGCCCCCCCCCCCGCCGCGCCGGCCCGGGCCGCCGGCCGCG
>NZ_JAWLRY010000018.1:0-109023 GCF_033142325.1 Rhodococcus sp. IEGM 1370
TGCGATACCGAGCCCAGGCCCTCGCGGCCTAGGATTTCCATTAACCGGTCCAACCCACGGGGACCAGTGCAATGCAAAGTGCCATCGACGCGCACGGTGTCCTTGCGTGAATAGACCATTGCAGCGCCGAGACGTATGCAACGGTCCATTGACGCGGCATGGGGGGCGGGCGGCATGGGGGGGCGGGCGGGAAGGGGCCGGCTAGATCAGCACCGCACCGTTCGAGGCCGATCCGACCAGCTTGGAGTATTTGGCCAACACTCCTCGGGTGTAGCGCGGCGGCAGTGGTGCCCAGCCCTGTGCGCGGGAGTCCATTTCGGCTGCGTCGACGAGCAGGTCGAGGGTGCCCTTGCCGACGTCGAGTCGGATCTGGTCACCGTCGCGGACGAAGGCGATGGGTCCGCCGTCGACTGCCTCGGGTGCCACGTGTCCGACGCACAGGCCGGTGGTGCCGCCGGAGAATCGGCCGTCGGTGAGCAGCAGGACGTCCTTGCCGAGTCCCGCACCCTTGATGGCTCCGGTGATTGCGAGCATCTCGCGCATTCCCGGCCCACCCTTGGGTCCTTCGTAGCGGATGACCACGACGTCGCCTGCTGCGATGGTGCCGTCTTCGAGGGCGTCCATGGCCGCGCGTTCACGCTCGAAAACTCGTGCGGTGCCGACGAAGACGTCGGAGTCGAAGCCTGCGGACTTGACGACGGCTCCGCCGGGGGCGAGCGATCCTTCGAGGATGGTGATGCCGCCCGTCGGGTGGATCGGCTTGTCGAGTGCGCGCAGTACCTTGCCGTCGGGGTCCGGGGGTGCGATGTGAGCGAGGTTCTCCGCCACGGTCTTTCCGGTGACCGTCATGCAGTCGCCGTGCATGAGGCCTGCGTCGAGCAGAGCCTTCATCACGACGGGAACTCCGCCGATGGCGTCGACGTCGGTCATGACGTGCTTGCCGAACGGCTTGACGTCGGCCAGGTGGGGAACCTTCGCGCCGACGCGGGTGAAGTCGGCGAGGGTCAGGTCCACCTGCGCCTCGTGGGCGATGGCCAGGAGGTGCAGTACCGCGTTGGTCGAGCCGCCGAAGGCCATGACGACGGCGATGGCGTTCTCGAAGGCTTCCTTGGTGAGGATGTCGCTGGTGCGGATGCCGCGTCGCAGAAGATCGACGACGGCCTCGCCGCTGGCGTGGGCGAATCCGTCGCGTCGGCGATCGGGAGCGGGAGGAGATGCGCTGCCGGGCAACGACATTCCCATCGCTTCGGCTGCGCTGGCCATCGTGTTGGCGGTGTACATTCCGCCGCATGCACCTTCGCCGGGGCAGATGGCGCGTTCGATGGTGTCGACGTCGGCGCGTGACATCAGTCCGCGCGAACAGGCACCGACGGCCTCGAAGGCGTCGATGATCGTCACCTGGTGTTCGCTGCCGTCGGACAGTCTCGCGAACCCGGGCAACGTGGAGCCGGCGTAGAGGAAAACACTCGCCAGGTCCAGACGCGCTGCGGCCATGAGCATTCCGGGCAGCGACTTGTCGCATCCTGCGAGCAGGACGGAACCGTCGAGACGCTCTGCGCTGATGACGGTTTCGACGCTGTCGGCGATCACCTCACGGGAGACCAACGAGAAGTGCATGCCCTCGTGGCCCATCGAGATACCGTCGGACACCGAAATGGTGCCGAATTCCAGCGGGTAGCCGCCGGCGGCGTGGACGCCCTTCTTGACGGCCTTCGCCAGACGTTCGAGCGAGAGGTTGCACGGGGTGATCTCGTTCCACGACGACGCAACGCCGATCTGGGATTTGCCCCAGTCGTCGTCGCCCATCCCGACGGCGCGGAGCATGCCGCGCGCTGCCGTTTTCTCCAGTCCGTCGGTGACGTCGCGGCTGCGGGGCTTGACGTCGATGTCTTCGGGGGGATTCTGCGGGGTCGTCATGACTCTCCTGAGCGGTCGGCGGACGGTCGCGTCCTCAGGTTCCGCTCCTGAGTCGCATTCACCGTCAACACTAAACCTGTGGTTGCGGCTCTCGATCGGCATGCACCCAACTCGTACGTCTCGAGTGCCCTTCATCGAGTGACGAATGGCCCTGTCGAGCACCACCAGCTCGGGGAGAGAGTGGGTGTGTCACCGCATCGCGGTGGGAGTCCGAGGAGAGACGATGAACGATCAGCCGGATACGGCCGTGGTGGAGATGCTGGTGGAGCTCGCGTGTCGCGCTCCGTCGGTGCACAACAGTCAGCCGTGGAGGTGGATCTACTCCGAGCACGTACTCGATCTGTACACCGACAGCTCGCGCGTGCTCGGGGCGATAGACCCGACCGAGCGGCAGATGGTGATGAGCTGCGGGGCTGCCTTGGACCACCTGCAGAAGGCCGCGGCAGCCAACAGGTGGACGGCAGAGATCGACCTGTTGCCGACCCCGGGTGCACCGGATCATCTGGCGCGTGTTCGTTTCGTACACGACGCGCATCCCCGGTCGCACGAGTTCGACCTGCTCACTGCGATCAATCGGCGGTACTCGGATCGGCGAGCGTTCGGGCCGGTGCCGAGCAATCGCGATCTGACGCGATACCTGGGTCAGGAGCACTACGGCACCGAGATGACCGTCCTGTCGGCCGAGTCCAAAGAGACGTTGGCGAAGGCATCGACTCTGAGCGCGAGCGTACGTAAGTACGACGCGACGTATCAGGCGGAGATCAGATGGTGGGCCGGGCACGCGTTCCGATCGGGAGGAATCCCGCCCGAGGCTCTGACGAACCGCGCGGATGCATCGAGGGTGCAGGTCGGACGAGTGTTTCCCGAACCGCACCGGGTCGCCGCGACCGTGACACACGAGCCGGTCGAGGACGAATCCACCGTGGTGCTGCTCGAGACGTCATCGGACGAACGCCTGGATTGGCTGCAGAGCGGTCGAGCCATGTCTGCCTTCCTCCTGGCAGCGACAGCGGACGGACTGGCGACGTGCCCGTTGACGCACATGACGGAACAGTCGGGGAGCAGGCGCTTGGTCGAGTCTCTCGCTGCACGCACAGGGGTGGCGCAGGTGCTGATTCGAGTCGGTAAACCGATGATCGGCTCACCGCCACCCCGAACCCCACGACACGCGGTCGCATCGGTGCTCTCGGCACCCGCCCGCGCAACGAACAGGAGACGATCGTGATTCTCGCAGGACACCAGAAAATCGTTGTCGGCGTGGACGGCTCGCCCGCCAGTATCGACGCGGCCCGCTGGGCGGCCACCCTGGCCGAGAAAGTGGATTCTCCGCTGCTGATCGCCGGGGCAGTACAGCAGCCCGTGTTCTACATGGGCGAGCCCGCATCGGTGGTGCCGAGGGAGGTGTGGGACGAGCAGCGGCGCACGGCCGAACGCGTCGTCATTGACGTTGCCACCGCGGTGCTGGCCCGTCATCCGAACCTGGCCGTGACCACCTCGGTGGAGGAAGCGACCGCATGCACGATGATGGTCGGACACTCCCGCACCGCGCGCATGCTCGTCGTCGGTAACTCCGGTTCCGGCCCGATCGTGTCGGCGTTGTTCGGGAGTACGGCGCAGGAGACCTCGAACGCGGCCCTGTGCCCGGTGATCGTCTGGCGGGAGGGAATCGGCACCGTCGACGCACCGATCCTCGTCGGTATCGACGGCAGTGCGACGAGTGAGGTGGCCGTCGAGCAGGCCTTCGATCTGGCGTCTCTGTTGGGTGTGCCGATGATCGCCGCGCTTGCCTGGAGTTCGTTGTCCCAGGGGGCGGCGCTCTCCCTGCCGGGATCGCCCGACAGTGCCGAGATCGAGCGCGAGCAGCGAATGCTGCTGTCGGAATGTCTTGCCGGATGGAGCGAGAAGTATCCGGACGTATCCGTCGAACATATTGTGCAACAGGGCAATCCAGCGCATCTGTTGATAGATCTGTCCAAGCGTGCCGGCCTCGTGGTGGTCGGTAGCCACGGACGGGGAGTGGTGGCGAGAGCACTGTTCGGATCGACCAGTAGCAACCTCACGCGGCACGCGCGCTGCCCGGTGATGATCTGCAGAGACACGACGACAGCGGGGACTCGACGATGACGAACGACGCACGAGCAGCGGCAGGCACCCGGCGGATGGAGACCGATTCCATCACCGTCGACAGTCCGGCATCGACAGGGTCGACGGTGTTTCCGGTGACCACTGCGTCGACCGGCGGCACCGTGTACGCGGTGATGATCGCCGAATACGGACCGCTCGCCGGAACCTCCCCGGACGGACACGATCTGAGAACAGCGGTGCTCGGCCGGTGGCCGGGGGTGCGCGTGTTCGAGCGGCGCAGCACCGGTGTCAGCGGGGCCGACCCGCGCGGCTACGAGACCTTCTACGTCGAGCTCGAATCGAGCGGATGCCGCACCGATATCGATACCGACGAAGTATCTGCCCTGTTCCACCCCTGACCGACCCGACGGCTTCCCATCGAGACAGGAGCACATCATGAGCAATTCCACCGACCGCGTGCTTCCCATCCTGGCGGGCATCGACGGCTCCACCGAGGCCGATGCCGCAGCGCTGTGGGCGGCCACCTACGCCGCGAAGACACATGCGTCCGTTCGGTTGATCCACGCTGTCCCCGACGGGGATTGGTACGGATCGGCAGCGTTCGTCGACGGCGGTGCGCTCGAGCGGGATCTCCGCATGATCGGGCGAAAGCATCTCACCCGCGCGGCCGGAGCGATGCACGACGTTGCACCCGAGGTGTCCGTCGACATCGTCAGCGTCGACGGCACCATCGCGTCGTACCTGTCGAATGCCGACGCCGAATTGATCGTGCTGGGATCGAGGAAGTCGAGTGCACTACGAGACCTGACCCTGGGCAGCAACACCCTTCGGGTCGTCACGCACGCCCGTTGCCCCGTACTGCTGGTGCGTGGTGGCGGGGAGAGCAGCGATCCCGCCAGGCCCATCGTGGTGGGCGTCGACGGAAGTGAGCAGTCGGATCGAGCGTTGAGTGCAGCGCTCGAGTTCGCCCACACCGTCGGTGCACCGGTGGTCGCGGCGAACTACTGGGGATTCGCGGCCCAACCCGGTCTGGGAACGGGATTCGAGGGCGTCGACTGGGTGAGCATTCGCGCTCACGAAAAGCATTGGCTGGAAACGCATGTGGAGAAGATGCACGAGAAGTATCCGGAGGTTGCGCTGAGCACTGTGAGCGCGCAGTCGAGCCCGACGCGAGGCCTGCGCGCGATGTCGGCGTCGGCGTCGATGCTCGTGGTGGGTTCTCGGGGTCGAGGTGCTCTGCGTGGGACGATTCTGGGGTCGGTCAGTCAGAATCTCGTTCACCACGCCGACTGCTCGGTGCTGATCGTGCGATGACCCAGTGCGGTGAGTCACGCGCTCCGACGCGAGGCGGGTGGTGGTGAGCCGATGTCGCAGTGCGGTGGGCAGTTCGACGCGTCCTCGCCGGTGCCGCGAATCAGTACCGCCGCGATGACCGCACCGATCACCAGCAACCCGGCGCACATCAGCATCGCGGTGTGGAAGCCGTCCGAGAACACCTCCGGCGCAGCGTAATCGGATCCAGCGATACCGGCGAGCGCAGGGAGCGCGGCCACGGCGAGCAGTTGGCTGGTGCGGGCCACGGCATTGTTGACACCCGACGCGATTCCGGCACGATCGGTCGACACCGCGCCCAGAACCGCTCCGGTCAGCGGGGCCACCAGAGCGGACAATCCGAGCCCGAAGACGAGAACCGCGGGCAGAACGTCTGTGGCATAAGTGGATCCGGGTCCGATGCGCAACATCAGCAACAGCCCCAGTGCCGAGAGCAGCGGCCCGATGGTCATCGGAACACGAGGTCCGATGCGTCCGGCGATTCTGCCCGCGCGGGCGGACAGGACGAGCATCAGAGCGGTGATCGGCAGCGTGGCCACTCCGGCCGCGATGGGTGAGTAGCCCACGGCGAACTGCAACTGCAACACCAGAAGAAAGAACACGCCGCCCAGAGCCGCGTACACGGCGAAGGTGACGAGGTTGGCCGCCAGAAACACTCGGGATGCGAACAGCGACGGCGGAACCAGTGGATCGTGCGAGCGACGCTCGATCACCACGAACACTCCGGCCGCGACGACACCCAGAGCGAGCGCCAGGGCATGTGACTCGATCAGACCGTACGTGAGCAGACCCAGCGCTGCCGCGACGGTCACCGCTCCCGGTACGTCGAGTCGGCCGGATGCGTGCGGATCTCGGCTCTCGGGAACGTGTTTCGCTGCCACCCACACGACCACGACGGCGAGCGGGATGTTGATCAGGAACACCGAACGCCACCCGACGGCGTCGACCAACCAGCCGCCGAGCAACGGACCGACCGCGGACGCGACGCCGCCGAGACCCGACCACAGACCGATCGCAGCTCCTCGATCCTCGGCCCTGATGGAGGCCGAGATCAGCGCGAGAGAACCCGGCGTCAACAAGGCCGCGCCGACGCCCTGCAGTAGTCGCGCCGCGACCAGCACCTCGATGCTGGGAGCGAGCCCGCAGAGCACCGACGCGGCCGCGAACCAGACGGTGCCCCAGACGAACACCCGCCTGCGCCCCAGCCGGTCGCCTAGCGACCCGCCCAGCAGAATCAGCGAGGCCAGCGTCAAGGTGTAACCGCTCAGCGTCCACTGCAGACCGGTGACGCCCGAACCGAGATCGCGACCGATCGCGGGTAACGCGATATTGACCACGGTGGCGTCGAGCATCGCCAGAGCCGAACCGAGCACCGTGGCTGCGACGATCCAGCGCCCCCGAGCGCTCGAGACCGAGATGTCGGTGGCGGTCACAACCGTTCGACGCAGACGACGAAGTTGCGTGAGTCCTTCTCGAATCCGTACAGCGCGGGGTCGGGGCAGTCGTCGACGGACGAGGTGCCCTGCAGGATGGTCACGACGCGGCGGGTGTCGGCACCGGGGGTCGCGCAGTCGATCCGCTGAGCGAATTCACCGACGAGGTCCATGCATCCACCGACCTGCCAGTCGATGTCGAGGCACAGGGCTCCCTGTTCGATGTCGAAGTAGGTCTCGTAGTAGTACTGATCGGCATCCGCGGGGCACTCGGCCGAGGTGGGCGTCTTGGCGAAGACGACGTAGTTGGACTGCGGAGATCCGCAGGTCGCGTTGTCGATGGCCGCCTCGTCGACGGTTCCGCCCAGGGCCACGCACTCGCCGATCTCCACGTCGATGTCGACACTGCCGCCGTCGTCGATGTCGGTTTGCGGTGTGGTGGTGGGCGGGTCGGTGGTCGTGGTGGCGGGAATGGTGGCACCGGAGATGGCGACGGCGGTACCGGACACTTCCGAGGCGCATCCGCCGAGTATCAGCGCCGCGCACGACGACAACGCGAGCACGAGAGCGCGGACCGAACGACTGGATGACGCCATGGTGAGTCCTGCCCTCGTAGGTTCGACCGTGCTCGTGTAGAAAATATCGGACTCGCTCGTCGGCTGCATGAGGCAGGATGAACTGCGTGGATCTTCCTCTTGCCGTGCCGGTCGCACCGATGCTCGCCAAAGCCGCGAAAGTGGTGCCCGCACAGCCCGAGGACGGGCCCGCGGTGTGGTCGTACGAGCCGAAATGGGACGGGTTTCGCGCGATCGTCTTCCGTGACGGAGACGAGGTGGTGCTGGGGTCGCGTGGCGGTAAGGACCTGGCACGCTATTTCCCGGAGTTGGTGGAGGCGATCAAGGCCGAGCTACCCGAGAAGATCGTCGTCGACGGCGAGATCGTCGTACCTCGCGAGAAGGACGGATCCACTCGTCTGGACTGGGAGTCGCTGTCCGAACGGATTCATCCCGCGGCGAGCCGGGTGACCATGCTCGCGGAGAAGACGCCCGCGCAGTTCATCGGCTTCGACCTGTTGGCCGTCGGCGACGAGGACCTGACGGGTGAGCCGTTCTCGACGCGGCGAGCGAGGCTGCTCGACGCGGTGGGTACCGGCGGGACGAGCTGTCACGTCACCTCCGCCACCGACGACGCGGCGGTGGCCGAGGATTGGTTCGAGCGTTTCGAGGGTGCCGGGCTCGACGGTGTGGTGGCCAAGAAGCTCGACGGTCTCTATCTGCCGAACAAGCGCGAGATGGTCAAGATCAAGCATGCGCGTACCGCCGACTGTGTATTGATCGGTTATCGAATCCATAAGTCCGGCAACGGTATCGGATCTCTGCTGCTCGGTCTGTACGACGGTGACGACCTACGCATGATCGGCGGCGCGTCGGCCTTCACCGACAAGCGCCGGCTGGAACTGCTCGAAGAACTCGAACCGCTCCGGCTCGGCGACGACGTCACGTACGACGGCGAAGCGACCCGCTGGAATTCGTCCAACGACCGCAACTGGATCCCGGTGCGTATCGAGCGGGTCATCGAGGTGGCCTACGACCAGATGGAAGGGGCTCGGCTGCGGCACGTGGCGCGGTTCCTGCGGTGGCGACCCGATCGTGAGCCGCGCTCGTGCGCGTACGACCAGCTCGAGGTTCCGGTGCGCTACGACGTCGCCGACGTCATTGCCGGGGGACGGTAGCCATGGCCGCGAAAACACCACCGGCGTTCGTGCAGGCCGGCGAGCGCGAAGTGCGGGTGTCGAGCCCCGATCGCGTGATCTTCGAGGCCACCGAACGCACCCCGGAGATCACCAAACTGCAGGTGTGCGAGTATTTCGCGGCCGTCGGGGAGCCGCTGATGCGGGCGATCGGTGACCGCCCCACCGCGATGGAGCGTTGGCCCGACGGCTATCGCGAGGGCATGCGATTGGCACTCGGCCCCCAGGACAAGGAGGGCGACGGTTTCTATCAGAAGCGGTTGCCGAAGGGCGCGCCCGAGTGGATCGAGACGGTGAAGATCGCGTTCCCCAGCAAGCGCACCGCGGAAGAGCTGTGCCCGTCCGAATCCGCGTCGCTGGTGTGGGCGGCGCAGATGGGCACGCTGACATTTCATCCGTGGCCGGTGCGGCGACCGGACGTCGACCATCCCGACGAGCTCCGGCTGGACCTCGATCCGCAGCCGGGAACCACGTTCGAGGACGCCCTGCGAGTGGCCGATGTGACCCGAGAGCTGTTGGAGGAACTGGGTTTACGCGGCTACCCGAAGACGAGTGGGAATCGGGGCATTCACATCTACGTCCGCATCGAGCCGCAGTACACCTTCGAGCAGGTGCGCCACGCGGCCATCGGTCTGGGCCGTGAACTCGAACGGCGCGACGACGGGGTGACCACCAACTGGTGGAAAGAGGAACGCGGAGAACGCATCTTCATCGACTACAACCAGAACAATCGAGACCGAACCATCGCCAGTGCGTGGAGTCTGCGGGCCCGGCCGGGTGCGACGGTGAGCACTCCGATGACGTGGTCGCAGTTGGCAGAGGTCACCGATCCACGTGAGTACAACCTCGTCACGGTGCCGGAGCTGGTCCAGGACGGAGACCCGTGGGCCGATATGGACGAGCAGGCCTACTCCCTCGAACCCCTTCTGCACCTGTGGGAAACACTGCCGGGCGGGGAGCTGAACTTCCCGCCGGATTACCCCAAGATGCCCGGCGAACCGCCCCGAGTGCAGCCGTCGAAAAAGGTTGCCGAGCACTGGGATGCCGAGGGTAATCGCACGGAGAGCTGACGCAGCCGGGCAAGGTTGCACACTACGACGCCGTATCGACGGGATTCCGTCGATGCAGGCATGTTCTGTGCAATCGTGCCCGGGCGAGGTCCCGATGGCGATGTCTCTGCCGAGACTGCCTGCACGGAAATCCATCACTCGACGCGTGCATGTCTTTTCGCTTCGCGATCGGCCTTGATTCCGCTCAGGGTCAGGACGACGGCTCCGCCGAGTGCCAAGGCCGCCGAGAGCGTCAGCATGGCCGTGGCGGGGACGGAGCCCAGGACCAGTAGCCCCGCGATCAACACCGCTGATGCGAGGCAATGGGTGGCGCCCGCCATCATGTAGGGATACGCGGCTCTGTGGCCGGCGCCCCAGGCTTCCTTGCTGGACTTGGTGGCCCGCGTTTTGATGCCGATCAACGAATTGGGTTCTTGGTCCGGGTCTTTGGTCACCAGTGCGGTCGCGTACACCGTCAGCGACAACACGAACAGTGTCAGCGCGATCGCTCCCGTTATCGCGCGCGCGGATTCTGCGTCCACGGTGGTCCCTTCTGCTGCCCCTGCGCGTCACTGCAGCATACCGGACGGTCTGCTTCGAGTCGCCGGGCAACGTTGCACACTACGACGCCGTATCGACGGGATTCCGTCGATGCAGGCATGTTCTGTGCAACCTTGCCCGCGCTCACATGGATTCGAGTTCCCGGATCAGCGTCGCCGCATCGTATGGTCCGATGTGCCGGGTCAGGTTCTTGTCGCCGCGTCCCAGGTAGAACGTCGGGGTGCCGTCCACGTCCGAGGACGATGCGTCGAGTTCGTCGTCCTCGACGCGAACGACGTGGTCGCCGGTGCGGATGTCGTCCTCGAATTTGTCCATGTCGAGGCCGAGTTCGCGTGCGTAGCCGTCGATGTCGTCGGGTTCGAGAGCATCACTGTTGCGGAACAACATATCGGCCATCTCCCAGAACTTCCCCTGCGCTGCGGCGGCCTCGCTGGCGTACGCGGCGTAGCGGGCGTGCGGGTGATAGTCGTCGAGCGGCAGGTGTCGGTAGACGTAGCGCAGGTCGTCGCCGAAGTGTTTGCGTACCTCGGCGACGCTGCCGGTTGCCTTGCTGCAGAACGGGCACTCGAAGTCCGCGTACTCCACGATGGTCAGTGGTGCGTCGGCCGGACCGCGGATGTGATCGCGCTTGGCGTTCACCGGGCGCAGAATGCGCAGGGATGCCTCGGCTTTCGGTGGATGGATCTTCTCGTCGATGCGGAACAGGAGCCAGCCCAACACCGCCGCGATGACCGAGGCGGCCAACACTCCCACGCGTGCCTCGTCGGCCAGTAGTTCGTCGTCGAGGGCGAGGTCGATGATGAACAGGGAGATCGTGAACCCGATGCCGGACATCGCCGCACCGCCGGCGATGTGCGACAGCGTCAATCCCGGAGCCAGGGACGACGGCCGCAGTTTCGCGAAAACGGCGGAGGCAGCGGTGATTCCGACGAGCTTGCCGAGGACGAGGCCGGCGATGATGCCCCAGGTGAGCGTCGAGGTCGATGCAGCTTTCAATGTCTCGGAGCTCAGCACCACGCCGGCATTGGCGAGCGCGAAGATCGGCACGATGATGAACGCGGTGTACGGCTGATAGAGCCGCATGAGACGTTCGTTGACCGACACCGCGCGATCGAGTCCGAGACGGGCCGCGCGGGCGTATTCGGGATTGGGCGACTGTCGGAACGCGCGCGTCAGATCCGATGCGCGTTCGACCTCGGTGCGTCGCGGCGGGTAGACCGGAAGGATCAGCGCGATCATCACTCCGGCAAGCGTGGGGTGCACTCCGGACTCGTACATTGCGACCCACGTGAACAGTGCGACGACGAAGTAGCCGACTCCGCGCCACACCTCGAGCCGGCGCAGCAGGAAGATCAGTCCGAGCCCGACGAACGCCAGGATCAGCGGCACCACGTCGAGGTTGTCGGTGTAGAAGAACGCGATGATCGCCAGCGCGCCCACGTCGTCCGCGACGGCGAGCGTGAGCAGGAAGATGCGCAGCCGCGCAGCCTTCTTCGGTCCGAGGACGGCGAGCGCCCCGAGCAGGAACGCAGTGTCGGTGGAGATGACGACGCCCCAGGCCTGGGCGGCGGGCCCGGACGGATTGAAGGCGAGGAACAGCAACGCAGGGGCGGCGAGGCCGGCAACGGCAGCGACTATCGGAATAGCGGCACGGGATCGGTCGGTGCGCTCACCCATCGCGAACTCGCGCTTGACTTCGAGGCCGACGACGAAGAAGAACAGCGCCATGAGCCCGTCGTTGACCCAGTGGGCCAGGTCGAGAGAGATGCCGTGCTCGCCGATGGTGATCGACAGCTCCGTGTGCCAGAACGACTGATAGGTCTCGCCGAAGGGTGAATTGGCCCAGATCAGCGCGATGAGTGTCGCCGCGAGCAGAAAGCCCGCCGCCAGGGTCTCGCTGTTCCTCTCGCCGCGAGCTCGCGAGATCCGTTCGACGAAACGCGCCATCGGCCGATTCGTCGGCGTGATCTGATCTGCCATCTTCCGGCCCGCGTCCTCTCGGAGAGTGTTGTGAAGCAGTCTGTACCAACGCGGCGGTCGGCGCTTTGCTTCCACGCAGGTGGGAGACCGCAGAGTAACGTTATTGCGCCGCCGAATCCGCCGCACGGCGAGAGATGTGCACGACATATTCGACAAACGGCATTAGTCCGCACATAAACGGGAATACGAGTCCGACTCAACCCCTGCCACGAAGGAACATCCATGCGTGATTTCATCTGCCGCAAATGCGGACAGAAGCTGTCGTTCGAGAACTCACTGTGTCTGAGCTGCTCGAGCGCACTCGGCTTCCATCTGCCGAGCAGAGCCCTGCTGGTGCTCCCGGACAAGGCCGACGACGGCGTCGCCGAGGCAGAGGTGGACGGGGCCACGTGGAAGATGTGCGCCAACCTCAACACTGCTCGCTGCAACTGGCTCGTCGACACCGCCGACACCGACGATCTCTGCGTGTCCTGCCGGCTCACCCGCACTCGCCCCGCCGACGACGACGTCGACGCGATGGCCGCCTATGCCGACGCCGAGACCAACAAGCGTCGCGTCGTACTCGAACTGACCGAACTGGGACTGCCCATCGTGGGCCGGGACGAGGACCCCGCGACCGGCCTGGTGTTCGATCTGCTCTCGAGCGCCGAACAACAGGTGATGACCGGCCACGACAACGGTTTGATCACCCTCGACCTCGCCGAGGGAGACGACGTGCACCGCGAACAGTTGCGCGTCGCGATGTCCGAGCCGTATCGCACGCTCGTCGGGCACTTCCGGCACGAGATCGGCCACTACTACCAGATGGTGCTGGTCGGAGACGGTGAGCATCGCGCGGCCTTCGAGGAGCTGTTCGGGGATCCGGATTCGAGCTACCAGGACGCCCTCGACCGCCACTACAGCGAAGGTGCGCCCGAGGGCTGGGAAGACAACTACGTCTCGTCCTACGCCACCATGCACCCCGCCGAGGACTGGGCCGAGACGTTCGCGCACTACCTGCACATCCGCGACACCCTGGACACGGCCGCAGCGTTCGGCATGGCACCGGCCGGTTCGACGCTGGAGAGCCCGTTGCCCGGTGACGTCGGCTTCGATCAGATCGTCGACTGGTGGTTGCCGCTGTCGTGGGCGCTGAACCAGATCAACCGATCGATGGGACACCAGGACCTCTACCCGTTCGTGCTGCCGCCGACCGTCGTGAAGAAAATCGGGTTCGTGCACTCGATGATCGCACCCAGCACACTCTGACGCCCCGCTAACGGTCGTTGAGCTTTGCCATCAGGGGCGTATCCTGTGTTGTCGGCACACCGCCGATGCCGGGATGCGCCCCTGCGCAGTAGCAGGGCTCGTGCAACAGCAGGACGAGGTGACGACCATCAGCGAGCAGACAATGGATTCGACGGGCACGCGCTCGCGGGTCACCGATTTCGAGCTGAGTCGACGACTGGCCGAGGTGGCCGAGAAGCTGCGGCGTCAGCATTCGGATCCGGATCGAGTTCTGGCCGTCATCACCGAGTCCGCGGTGGCCAATGTGCCGTCCGCCGAGTTCGCGTCCATCACCACCGTGCTGCAGGGCAAGTTCGTACACAGCGCCGCGCTGTGTGGGGAGCCCGCCGGCCACTGCGACAAGATTCAGGAGCAGCTGGGCGAGGGACCGTGCCTCGAATCGGCAATCGAACAGACGACCATCAGGATCGACGACATGGACAGCGACACCCGCTGGCCGCAGTTCGCCGACGCGGCGTCTGCGCTCGGGGTCAAGAGCATGATCTGCTTCCAGCTCTACGTCGAGGGAGTCAACTTCGGCGCACTGAACCTGCACTCCACTCGTACCGACGCGTTCAGTGCCGAGGCCGAGTCGATCGGTTCGCTGTTCGCAGCGCACGCGGCCATCGCGTTCTCCACCGCCCGCGAGGAGCAGCAGATCCGAGCCGCGTTGACCAGTCGAGACTTGATCGGTCAGGCCAAGGGCATGTTGATGGAGCGCTACAACCTGAACTCGCAGGCGGCATTCGCCTTGCTGGCCAAGCTGTCTCAGGACACCAACGTCAAACTCGCCGATCTCGCCGAACAGCTGGTCATCGACGCCGCGAAATCGACCGACTGAGCCCTGTTTCGGGAGGTCGAGCGCAGTCAGCGCACATCGAGGCCGTCGGTGCTCGCGACCGACACCGCCGGACCGTCCGAGGCGACGAAGACCTCGATCCGAACGTCCTCGTCCAAGTACCGACTCAGTAGCGCCAATCCCGGTGTAGCGGCGATGATCTCGTGCACACGATCACCCGAGATCGGATAGTCGTCCACGTCGTGACGCCAATGCGCGGCCACCAGAGTGCCCCCTGCTTCCAGGTGATCGACGGCGCGAGTCATCGCCGATGCGAGATCCGCGGCGTCGAGGTAGTAGCCGACCTCGCTGACGACGATCAGATCGAACGTCTCCTCGGGTGTCGGCAATGCCGACCAGTGGTCGGACAACGACCACAACGCGAATTCGACTGCGGCAGTCCTACCTACACGCACGCGGGCCGAATCGAGAGCACTGTCCACCACATCGGTCGACACCACGTGATCGCACCGGGTCACCAACTGTTCGGTGAGCACGCCGATGGAGCAGCCGGGTTCGAGTGCTCGCCGATAGTGCGGCTTCGGCAGCGAGGCCATGGTCAATGCGTACTTGCGCCGCTCGTACCACTTGCTGTCGAGCATGAACGGATCGTCCTTGGCCGCATAGACATTGCGGAAGTAGTCGGCACCCAAGCTGGTCGGAGAACCGTGGCTCGTCCGAGAATCCATGCTCATGCGAACACCACCTCGAACGGTCGCCGGTAGCGGGCCAATATGTGCGGCGGCAACACCGCTCGATCCGCGGGGTGATCGGACAGGGGCCGGATCTGAGAATCGAACTGCTCGATCGACGCGCGCTTGGCGTCGAGGGCGTGCGCCGGGAGATCGACACGGCGGCATCGTGTCCACGGAACTGCAGGATGGTTCGGAGTTGCCCAGTGCCACATCCAGATCGGGTACTCGACCACCGGTATCCCGACGGCGTTCGCCGCAGTGAGACAGGCCCGCGCGGTCGCTTCGTGGTCGGGATGACCGTCTCCGCGCCAGGGCGTCAGGCACCAGGTGCCCGGGGTGGCGTCGAGCAACGGCATCAACGCATCGGCCACCGCACCCTCGTGCTGCTCGACGGAACCGTCGGCGATCTGCAACCGCGTCGGAGAGTGGTCGATTCCCAACTCCGCCAACGCGCGTTCGGACTCGACGGGGCGTCGTGCCCGCAGATCCTCCGCCGTCACCGTCGGGGAACCGGGGTGCGAGCCGTCACCGTCGGTCACCGCGACCACCCTCACGTCGACCCCTGCCGCGGCCGCCAACGACAGTAGGCCACCGACGCCGAGCACCTCGTCGTCCGGGTGCGGGCCGACGACGACCATCGTGACGACGTCCTTCCACTGCAGACCGGGGATGGACCAGTCGGCCGACATCCAATCCGACTCGGCGGTACCGACATCGACTTCGGCGTCGAATGCGTTCTCTACCATGGGTTGTCCTCCTCGGCGATGTCCTGCCCGAGGGCTTCGAGATCGCGTTCGGCGTGGCTCTGCCTCAGATAGACGGTGAGATCTGCGACGCGCCGCGCGTGCTCGGCATCGCTGCACAGCGGGCCGGCACCGAGAGCGCGACCGACGCGGTCGATGCACTGGGTGGCCGCGTCCTCGACCACTGCCCGCACGATGCGGGCTCGGGTCCGGGCTCGACCGGAACGGTCGAACGGATCGGCGTCCACTTCGGCGGCCGCGGTGGTCAGTGCGCTCGACGCCGCACCGAGTGCCGCTGCGATGGCACCGAGATGTGCGGCACGGTGCGGGTCCGGCCTGGTGCGGACGGCGGCGTGCAGAGTGTCCGCCACCGCGCACGCGCTACCGAACCAGGCGGCCGACACCCCGATGGCACCGTGCCAGAAGCCAGGACGGGTGAGGTAATCGGTCGGTCCGCCGACCGCAACGGCCGGGACGCTGTCGAATGCAACCGAGCCGGAATCGCTTTCGCTCATCCCCACGGCATGCCACGTGTCGGGTACCGGAGTCGCGCCCGGATGCGTCAGATCGACGGCGAACAGCCGCGGACTTCCCTCGACGCGCGCAGTGACCAGAGCGTTCGTGCACAGTGACGCACCCGAGCACCACGGCTTCGTTCCGGTGAGAACCCAGCCCGAGTCCTGCAGCACCCCCTCGAGAATCGGAGCAGGCGGTTCCGCAGCCCACACTCCCCAGATCTGACCGCGCTGTGGCGTCGGGCCGTCGAGTTCGTGCAGGATCGCGATCGCGTCGGTATGCGCTTCGGACCACCGGCCCAGCACCGTGTTGTGACGGCTCAGGGCGGCGAGCGACTGCCAGCGCAGATCGGTGTATCCCGAGCCGGGCAGCGCGAGGTCGAGACGACCGTCCGCCTCGAACGCCAAGAACGCCTTACGCAGACCGGTGTCGATGTCTGCACGGTCGGTGGATTCGAGAAAATCGGTCTCGCTCATGCGGTGGCCTCCAGGGAACGCAGGAATCCGGCCATGCCGTCGGGTGCTCTGCCGCTGAGGCGACCCGACGTCGTGACAGGGATGTCGCACACTCGACGGCACTCGATGCCGCCGAGCTCGAGGCGTCGGACCAGATCGTGGTCCTCGCCGGTGGTCAAAGGTGCAAATCCCCCGACGGAGAAGTACTCGGTCGCTCGGACGCCGAGGTTGGCGCCGTGCACGTGTGGGTGGCCGAATTCGTGCCGGTAGTGCGCGTCGTACGACGATCGCAACCCGAGGTTCTCCTCGACGTGGCCCTCGAAATCGACCGCCACTGTTCCCGCTATCGCTCGAGCGCCCTCGGCGGCATGCCGGAGATGGCCGAGCAGCCAGTTCTCACCCACCCTGGTGTCCGCATCGGTGGTGACGAACCAGGTGGCGTCGAGCCGACTGCCGTCTCGCGAGCCGGTCGCGAACCCGGCGGCTCTGGCCGCTCCGACGTTGCGATGGGCTACCTCGATCGCCGACACCGACGGGTGACGTGCGGCGATGTGCGCCGAGTCGTCGGTGCAGGCATCGAGTACGACGACCGTCGAGACGGTCACCGCCGCCACTTCGACTGCGCGGCGCTCCGCCCGTGACAGGGCCGTCAGACAGGCGTCGAGCAGATCCTGCTCGTTGTGTGCGGGTACGACGACGACGATGTGACTGACTGGGGTACGGGGGAAAGCATCGGAGATCACGGTCCACCCTTTTCGGACACCGGACGAAGAAGAGTCCGTTTCGGAAACCGCCGGTGTCTGGACGGGATGTGCTCCCCTCGCACATACCCGTTCCCCGGCTGCCGACACATGCGTCCTGGCCTGCAAAGACAGTGCTCGGGACCGGTTGCGGGAAGATACTCGTACTCGCGGTTTCTTTCGCCCGTTTCAGAAATATCCGATTAGCAAATGTCGGGGCGGTATGTGTTAATGGGCTTTGCTCACGCACAGCTCTGTCGGTGGGCATCGCGACGCAGCACGAAGGATGGTCGGGTTACATGGCATCACCGGTTCGCACACGCAGATTCGCCCGTATCGGCGCGATCGTTGCAGGTACAGCCCTTGCTGCGTCCGCCGCATTCGGTTCGGCACAGGCCGCGCCACTGTGGCCGGGCGGCCCGGACGTCTCGATTCCCGGCATGCCGGGGTCCTCGGATCCGGCTGCGCCCGCTCCCCAGCAGCAGATCGTCCCGCAGCTCGCGCCCGCGAACTTCGCCGATCCGAGCATCAGCCCCTCCGGCGGCGAGGTCGTCGGAGTCGCGCAGCCCATCGCCATCCGCTTCGACGAGGCAATCGGTGATCGTGACGCCGCCCTGCGAGCCATTCGCGTCACCACGAACCCGTCCGTCGACGGCCACTTCTACTGGATCAACGACACCCAGGTCCGCTGGCTGCCCAACGAGTTCTACCCGGCGCACACCCAGGTGACCGTCGAGGCAGGCGGAGCGAAAGCCGAATTCTCCACCGGCGACTCCATCATCACCACGGCCGACGACAACACCAAGCAGATCACCGTCACCCGCAACGGCGAGGTCGTCCGCACCATGCCCACCTCGATGGGCAAGGTCGGACACGAAACCCCCAACGGCACCTACATCGTCGGCGAGCGGTTCCGCGACATGTACATGGACTCCTCCACGTACGGCGTCCCGATCGACTCCGAGGAGGGCTACCGCACGTACGTCGAATACGCGACGCGCATCTCCTACAGCGGCATCTTCGTACACGCCGCCCCGTGGTCGGAATCGCAGCAAGGCTACTCCAACGCCTCGCACGGCTGCCTCAACGTCAGCACCGAAGACGGCAAGTGGTTCTTCGAGAACGTCCAGAAGGGCGACCCCGTCATCGTCGTCAACACCGACGGCGGAACCCTGAGCGGATCCGACGGTCTCGGAGACTGGAACCGCTAGAGCGGCTTCGCCGCACGTGAGCGAGGTGCCCTCGGGTCGTTCCGCAGGCTCCTCTCCCGCCTCGTAGCCCACTACGAAGTTCCACTCACATAGGTTGGTCTGCCCGACGGTGAGCGTTGGGGCCCAGTTCACTGTTCGTTAGCCGAGGCTGAGCACAGTCCTCGCAGTGAGTGCAACAACCGAACGAGTGCTGCCCAGGGCACGCGAGAAGCGTTTCTTCTCGCGGCCGTGGACCGATTACGCACTGTTCCTGATTCTGGTGGGCCCCAACCTGGTTCTGCTGGGCGTGTTCACGTATCGGCCGCTGGTCGAGAATTTCCAGTTCTCGTTCTTCGACTGGAACCTGTCCTCGCCCACCTCCACGTTCGTCGGCTTCGACAACTATCGCGAGTGGGCCTCCCGCGAGGACACCTGGCAGATCGTCGGCAACACCGTCGTGTTCACTGTCGCCGCGGTGGTGGGTTCATTGGTTCTCGGCCTGGTGCTGGCGCTGCTGCTCGATCGAAAGCTCAGGGGCCGCAACTTCGTTCGTTCCGCCGTCTTCGCCCCGTACGTCATCTCGGGTGCCGCGATCGGCATCGCGTTCCAATTCGTCTTCGACCCCAACTTCGGGCTGGTCCAGGATCTGATGCGACGCCTCGGCCTGGGCGCGGTTCCGGACTTCTATCAGGACCCGAAGTGGGCGATGGTCATGATCACTGTGACCTACCTGTGGAAGAACCTGGGCTACACCTTCGTCATCTACCTGGCGGCCCTGCAGGGCGTGCGCAAGGAATTGATGGAAGCGGCCGAGATCGATCAGGCGAGCCGCTGGACCACGTTCCGCAAAGTGCTTCTGCCGCAACTACGTCCGACGACGTTCTTCCTGTCGATCACGGTGCTGCTCAATTCGCTCCAGGTCTTCGACATCATCAACGTCATGACGCGCGGCGGCCCGCTGGGCACCGGCACCACCACGATGGTCTACCAGGTCTACGAGGAGACGTTCCGCAACTTCCGAGCCGGCTACGGTGCCACCGTCGCGACGATCCTGTTCCTCGTGCTGTTGATCGTCACGCTCGTGCAGGTACGAATCATGGATCGAGACGATCAGCGATGACTGTGACCGACAAGCCCGATACGGCGACGCCGGAGAAAGTGCCAGGACCGCGCGACCCGCAGCGTGCGCGTCGCAACGCGAACATCCTCGGATACGCGGCCTTGTTCGCCGTCCTGCTGATGATCGGGCTGCCACTGTTCTGGATCCTGATCACCTCCTTCAAGGATCGACCGGACATCTACGTGCAGCCGGTCACGTGGTGGCCCAGCGTCTTCCATCCACAGAACTACGACGAGGCGACGACGGAGGTGCCGTTCTTCACGTACCTGCGCAACTCCATCATCATCACCACGGCCGTGTCGTCCATCAAGTTCGTCCTCGGGGTACTCAGCGCCTACGGTCTGGTGTTCCTGCGCTTCCCGGGCAAGAACATCGTCTTTCTCGTCATCATCGCCGCGCTCATGGTGCCCAATCAGATCACCGTCATCTCCAACTACTCGCTCATCTCCGAGTTGGGTTGGCGTAACTCGTTCCAGGGCATCATCATTCCGCTGGCCGGCGTCGCGTTCGGTACCTTCCTGATGCGCAATCACTTCCTGTCGTTGCCGCCGGAGATCATCGAAGCCGCGCGGATGGACGGTGCCGGGCCGGTACGGCTGATGTTCCGGGTGATCCTGCCGCTGTCGGGCCCGACCATGGTGGCCTTCGCCATCATCACGATCGTCACCGAATGGAACGAATACCTCTGGCCGTTCCTGATGTCCGACGACTCCTCGGTCGCACCGCTTCCGGTGGGATTGACGCTGCTCCAGAACAGCGAGGGCTACACCAACTGGGGCGCGGTGATGGCCGCGACGGTGCTGACCATTCTGCCGATTCTTCTCGTCTTTCTCGTCCTGCAACGCCACATGATCAAGGGCCTCACCTCCGGTGCGGTCAAGGGCTGATTCACCTCACTATCAGGAGTCGAACACCATGGCACACATCATCAACCGGCGTGGCTTCCTCACGCTCACCGGCGCAGCTGCGGCCGCCGCAGCCCTCGCGGCGTGCAGCGGCCCCGGATCGGGCGGGTCGGGCGGCGAGGCTGTCGAAGGCGATGCGAACACCATCAACTTCTGGTCGAACCACCCGGGCAAGTCCCAGGAGTTCGAGAGGGAGCTGATCTCGCGCTTCCAGGCGGAGAACCCCGGCCTGACGGTCAATCTCATCGACGGTGGCAAGAACTACGAGGAGGTGTCGCAGAAGTTCAACGCGGCGCTTTCGGGCAACGATGTGCCCGACGTGGTCGTGCTCTCGGACGTCTGGTGGTTCAACTACGCGCTCACCGGTGCGATCGAGCCGTTGGACAAGCACTTCTCCGCAGCAGGCGTCGACCAGTCCGACTACGTGGATTCGCTGCTGGCCGACTACAACTGGAACGGCAACCACTGGGCCTTGCCGTACGCGCGCTCGACGCCGCTGTTCTACTACAACAAGGCCGTGTGGCAGCAGGCCGGACTGCCCGATCGCGGGCCGGCCACCTGGCAGGAGTTCGACGAGTGGGGCCCGCGCATCCAGGCCGTCGTCGGAGACGGCAAGCTCGCGCACGGTTGGGGTAACGCCGTCGACTACCTCGGGTGGACGTTCGAGGGTCCGATCTGGACGTTCGGCGGATCGTACTCCGATCAGTTCGAGCTGAAGTTCGACGACCCCAATACCATTGCGGCAGGCAAGTTCCTGCAGGACATGATCCACACGAAGAAGTACGCCGCGGTGTCCAACGACATCGCCAACGACTTCGCCGCGGGCATCCTCGCGTCCACCATCGCGTCGACCGGCGACCTGTCCACCATCAAGGCCGGTGCCGCGTTCGAGTTCGGTACTGCCTTCCTGCCGGCCACCGACGGCACTCCCGGCTGCCCCACCGGTGGAGCCGGCCTGGCCATTCCGGCGAAGATCTCGGAGGAGCGAAAGGTGAACGCGCTCAAGTTCATCGACTTCGTCACCAACGGTGCCAACACCGCCTACTTCTCGCAGAACACCGGCTACATGCCGGTCCGCAAGTCTGCGCAGCAGGACCCGTCGGAGATCGCATTCCTCGAGGCGAACCCCAACGCCAAGACGGCCGTCGACCAATTGGCGCTGACTCGCTCGCAGGACTACGCCCGCGTGTTCGTCCCCGGTGGCGACAAGATCATCGGCAGCGGACTCGAGCAGATCGCGCTGCAGAACGCGGATGTCGCAACGACGTTCGCGTCCATCTCGGATCAGCTGCAGCAGATCATCGACCGCCAGATCACCCCGAAGCTGCCGAAATAATGGCCGCCGTTCACTACGCCGGTGTCTCGCACCGGTACCCGGGTGCCGATTCGCTCGCTGTCGACAACCTCGAACTCGACATCGCGGACGGTGAATTCATCGTTCTCGTCGGACCTTCGGGCTGTGGGAAGTCGACGAGTCTGCGGATGCTCGCCGGTCTCGAGTCCGTCGAAAGCGGTCGCATCGACATCGGCGGAGTGGACGTCACCTCGCTGGCTCCGCGGGCCAGGGACGTTGCGATGGTGTTCCAGAACTACGCGCTGTACCCCAACATGACCGTCGGCGACAACATGGGCTTCGCGCTGCGCAATGCCGGAATGAGCAAGTCCGACACCGCAGCACGAGTACTCGACGCGGCGAGGATGCTCGAGCTCGAGCCGTTGCTGGGTCGCAAGCCCGGCAAGCTCTCCGGCGGGCAGCGTCAGCGAGTGGCCATGGGGCGCGCCATCGTGCGTCAACCCAAGGTGTTCTGCATGGACGAACCGCTGTCCAACCTCGACGCCAAGCTGCGGGTCTCGACCAGGGCCCAGATAGCCGGTCTGCAAAGACGACTGGGCACCACGACGGTGTACGTCACCCACGATCAGGTCGAGGCCATGACGATGGGTGATCGCGTCGCGGTTCTGCTCGACGGCAAATTGCAGCAGATCGCCGCTCCGCGGGAGCTGTACGACAACCCCGTCAACACGTTCGTCGCGGGATTCATCGGGTCACCCGGAATGAACTTGGTCGACGCCCCCGTGCGCGACGGCGCGGCCGTACTCGGCGAGTTGCGCATACCCGTCCCGTCCTCGGCGGGCGAGCGCGTCGTTGTCGGTATTCGCCCGGAGTCCTGGGATCTGGTGGGCGAGGGCAGTGGCCTGCAGCTGACCGTCGAGCTTATCGAGGAACTGGGTGCGGAGTCGTTCGTCTACGCCTCCGCGCCCAGCACCGACGGCGGTTGGTCGACAACCTCCGGCCGCATCGCGGTTCGCGTCGACCGCAAGTTGTCGATCGCCCTGGCCGAAACAATTCGACTGGTGCCCAAGCTGGACGAGTTGTTCTTCTTCGACTCCGTTACCGGCTTGCGGTTGTCGTAGCCGGTTCACCGAGGTCGATGGGCAGCGTGGCCCATCCGTGCAGGACTCGGGTGTTGCGACGGGTTCCTTCGCCTGCCGAGCGCAGGTGGGGGAATCTGTCGAACAACGCCTTCAAGCCCACTTCGGATTCTGCCTTCGCGAGCGCTGCCCCGAGGCAGTAGTGGCGCCCACCCGAGAACGACAGGTGTTTACCGGCATTGGCGCGGGTGACGTCGAACCTGTCCGGGTCATCGAACACCAGCGGATCCCGATTGGCACCGGCGAGCACCAGCACGACGAGTTTGCCCTCGTGCACCGTCACTCCCTCGACCTCGACGTCGTGCTTGGCCATCCGTGCGGTGAGCTGTACCGGTGATTCCATCCGCAACATTTCGTCGATGGCCGTCGGCCAGTGCGACGGGTCCTGCTGCAGTACGGCGAGCTGGTCGGGGTTGTCGAGCAGCAGTTGGATTCCGCTGCCGAGGAGGTTGACGGTGGTTTCGAAACCTGCGGCCAACACCAATCCCGCCGTGGCCCGGAGCTCCTCGTCGTTGAGGCCGACGCCCTCGTCCTTCGCGGCGATCAGCTGACTCATCAGATCGTCACCGGGATTGCGGCGCAGTTCGGCGATATGTTGCGAGAGCCAGGCGTCGAATCCGATCAGGCCACGCTCGACCTGCTTGAACTGATCCCACGACAAGCCGATGTCGAGACTGGGTGCAGCCATCTCACCGAATTCGAGAACCCGTTGATTGTCCTCGACCGGTACACCGAGGATGCGCCCGATCACAGCAACCGGCAGGCGCGCGCAATAGCGATCGACGATGTCGACGACCGGAGAGCCGTCGGACAGCTCGTCGAGCAGAGCATCGGCCGTTTCCTGCACCTGATCGCGCATCTTCTGCACCGCGCGGGCGGTGAAGACAGAGGACACCAGCTTTCGGTACCTGGTGTGGTCCGGCGGCTCCACCGAGAGCAGTGAGGGCGGCAGAATCGGGTGCAGTGCACCGGATCTGGTGTGCTCCTCGATCCACCGCAACGGCCCGGGAAGGGTCGCACCCAGCTGCGTGACGCGGAAGTCGTCCGAACGCAGCAAGTCGAACGCCACCCGGTGATGCACGGTGATGTTCGAGATCCGGGTCTTCACCAGCGGCGCGGTGGCGCGCAGCTTCTCGTAGACCGGCGTCGGATTCGCCCGCGTCGCCGGATCGGCCACCAGCATCGCCTGCGGATCGCCCGCGGCCGCTGCTCGTTTGGCCGCGAACCGAATCACCCCGTGAGCAGCCAGCCAGCGTGCGTATTCCCTCATCCGAAATTCCCTCCCCGATTGCCCTACCCGGAACTACCAGATCTTGACGCGCTTCCCCGGGTCCAAGTACAGCGCATCTCCGGGCTGTACGTCGAATGCTTCGTGAAAACTGTCGAGATTGCGCACGACGCCGTTGCAGCGGAATTCCGGCGGCGAGTGCGGATCGACGGCGAGTCGGCGGATTGCCTCGGCGTCGCGAGCCTTGGTGCGCCACACCTGCGACCAGCCGAAGAATACTCGCTGCAGGCCGGTCAAACCGTCGAGCACCGGTGCTTGTTTGCCTTCGAGCGAGATCTCGTACGCCGCGACGGCGATCGACAGACCACCGAGATCGCCGATGTTCTCGCCGATGGTGAACTCGCCGTTGACCTTGTGGCCGGGCAGGGCCTTGGGCTCGAACTCGTTGTACTGCTCGATCAGGGCCGTGGTGCGCTTGCCGAATTCGGTGCGGTCGCTGTCGGTCCACCAGTCGACCATGTTGCCGTCACCGTCGTACTTGGCACCCTGATCGTCGAATCCGTGGCCGATCTCGTGGCCGATCACCGCTCCGATACCGCCGTAGTTGGCCGCATCGTCGGCCTCGGGGTCGAAGAACGGTGGCTGCAGAATGGCTGCGGGAAAGACGATTTCGTTCATGCCGGGGTTGTAGTACGCGTTGACGGTCTGGGGCGTCATGAACCACTCGTCGCGGTCGACGGGTCCGCCGAGCTTGTCGAGGTCGCGCTGGTAGTCCGCGGTGTAGCCGCGGCGGTAGTTACCGAGCAGGTCGTCGGCGCTGATCTCGACGCCCGAGTAGTCACGCCACCGATCGGGGTAGCCGATCTTGGGGGTGAACTTGCCCAGCTTGTCCAACGCCTTCTGTCGAGTCTCCGGGCTCATCCATTCGAGCTCGGAGATGTTGCGGCGGTACGCCTCGGTGAGATTGTCGACCAGCACCTTCATTCGAGCCTTGGAGTCGGCCGGGAAATGGCGTTCGACGTACAGCTTTCCGACGGCCTCACCGAGCACGTCCTGCACCAGGGAGACGCCGCGCTTCCAGCGCTCGCGGTTCTCCTCGGTTCCGGTCAGGGTCGTTCCGTAGAACGCGAAGTTCTCGTCGACGATCGCGCTCGTCAGAAACGGTGCCCGTGAATGCACGACGCGCCAGGCCAGCCACGCCTTCCACGCTTCGATGTCCTCGGAATTCCACAGCGAGACGAAAGTGGTCAGGAACGGAGGCTGCCGAACCACGATCTCGGCGAACTGCTCGGTGGTTGCGCCGAGACCGGAAATCCATGCGGCCCAGTTGAATCCGGCACCGCTCTTGACCAGCGTGTCGAAATCGACGAGGTTGTAGCTCTTCTCGGCATCACGCCGGGCGACGACATCCCAGTGACCGGCGGCGATCTTCTGCTCGAGGTCGAACACCGTCTGCGCGTCGTACTCGATACCGCTGAGCGCGAACATCTTCGAGATGTGCGCGATGTAGCTCGAGCGGATCTCGGCGTACTCGTCCTGGCGGTAGTACGACTCGTCGGGCAGGCCGATTCCGGACTGGCTGAAGTGCACGAGGTAGCGGTCGGACTGCTTGGCGTCGGTGTCGACGTAATGGCCGATGGCCCCGCCGACGCCCGTGCGCTGCAGGGAGCCGAGAACGCCTGCGAGGGTGACGAGGTCGGTCGCGTCGGAGATGGCGGTGAGCTCGTCGGCGATGGGAGTCACGCCGAGCTGCTCCGCGCGGTCGGCATCCATGAAGCTGGAGAACAGGTCGCCGATCTTCTGCGCGTCGCTTCCGGCGGGCGGGTTCGCCGCGGCGGACTCTTCGATGATGGTCTGGACGTCGACCTCGGCCCGGTCGTACAAGGTGCGGAACGCGCCGTCGACGGCCCGGTCGGCCGGGATGGCGTATTCATCGAGCCATTTGCCGTTGACGTGCACGAACAGGTCGTCCTGTGCGCGTGTGTTCTCGTCCTGGTAGCTGAGATCGATGCCCGAGTTCACTACTGAAGTCATCCGTCCATCTTTACACTCTTGCGCTCGATTGAACGGGTGTTTAATGTGCTGTACATGCGTACAGCGTCGGTGGATCTCAGCACCAGGGCTCGAATCCGTGACACCGCGATCGGCGTGTTCGGCTCGCAGGGTTTCACCGCGGGCGTGCGGTCCATCGCCACAGCGGCAGGTGTCTCTCCCGGGCTGCTCAACCACCACTTCGGGTCCAAGGACGGCCTGCGCACTGCATGCGACGAGCACGTCCTACGGGTGATCCGGGAGTCGAAGGCCGCCTCGGCCGCGCCCACCGCGATGATGGAACAGCTCGCGGCCATCGACGAGTACGCACCGCTCGTGGCCTATATCGTCCGCAGTTTCGCTGCCGGCGGCACGTTGGCGCGAGAGTTGTTCGAGCACATGGTCGCCGACGCCGTCCGCTACATCGACGACGGTGTTCGCGACGGCCGTTTCACGCCCAGTCGAGACCCTGCGGCACGCGCCCGATTCCTGACGCGGCAGAACGTCGGCGGACTGCTGCTGTACGTGCAGATGGCCGGCCCCGACGTCGATTTCCGCGAGGCCCTGAGCGCGCTCGGTGACGAGATCATGCTTCCTGCACTCGAGCTCTACACCGACGGATTGTTCACCGACTCCCAGGCTTTGGACACCTATCTGGAGGCCACGTCATGACCGAAGCAATTTCCGTGGACGGCCTGGTGAAGACGTTCGGTTCGGTCCGGGCGCTCGACGGACTGGACCTGCATGTACCGACCGGTGAGGTGCACGGATTCCTGGGCCCCAACGGGGCAGGCAAATCCACGACCATTCGGGTTCTGCTCGGTCTCGTCCGCCCCACGTCGGGACAGGTGCGGTTGCTCGGCGGCGACCCGTGGGCCGACACCGTGGCGCTGCATCGACGCCTGGCCTACGTTCCCGGCGACGTGACCCTGTGGCCGTCGCTCACCGGCGGTGAGGTGATCGATCTGCTCGGCCGGATGCGCGGCGGACTCGACCCCGCCCGCCGCGCCGAACTGCTCGAACGGTTCTCTCTCGACCCGGGCAAGCGCACCCGCACCTACTCCAAGGGCAATCGGCAGAAGGTCGCGCTGATTTCGGCCCTGGCCTCCGACGTCGAGTTGCTGATCCTCGACGAACCCACATCGGGACTCGATCCGCTGATGGAACAGCACTTCGGCGACTGCGTGAAAGATGCTGCCCGACGCGGAGTCACGGTGCTGTTGTCTTCGCACATCCTGTCCGAGGTGGATGCGCTGTGCAGTTCGGTGACCATCGTCAGAGAGGGGCGGACGGTCGATACCGGGACTCTGGCCTCGATGCGGCACCTGACCCGCACCACGATCACCGCGGTGCTCGACCGAGTGCCCGACGGTCTGGCGGCACTGCCCGGTGTGAGCGCGGTGAGCGTGGACCGTTCCTCCGTCACCTGCACCGTCGAGAACGACGCCCTCGCGGCGACGATGCACGTGCTGGCCGACGCGGGAGTGCAGAGCTTGGCCAGTTCCGCGCCGACGCTCGAGGAACTGTTCCTGAGGTACTACGCATGAATGCCCTGACCGGAACGGGGGCGTTGCTGCGGTTGTATCTGCGCCGCGATCGTCTGGTGGCACCGGTGTGGATCGTTCTGCTCGGCGCGCTGCCCTTGCTCTACGCGGTCAGCTTCGAGGGTCTGTATCCGACGGCGGCGGATCGTCAGGCCTTCTATCTCGGCACGCTGTCGGCACCGGCACAGGCAGCACTCGTCGGCCCGATCTTCGGCAGCGATCTCGGTGCCCTGGTGGCGTGGCGCTCGGGGCTGGTGTTGGCACTGGTTCCGCTGGCGGCGATCCTCACCGTGGTTCGGCACACCCGCGGTGAGGAGGATGCGGGTCGGACCGAGCTGATCGGGTCGACGGCCGTGGGACGGCACGCGGGCCTGGCGGCAGCGATGCTGGCGGCGGGCGGCGGGGTGGCGGCGACGGGCGCGTTGTCGTCGATCTCGCTGTGGGGATTCGGGCTCCCGTTGGCCGGGAGCGTCGCATACGGGGCGTCGGTCGTCGTGGTCGGAACGGTTTTCGTCGGCTGTGCGGCCGTGGCGGCACAGGTGGCGTCGGGGGCACGAGCGGCTCGCGGTTACGCCCTCGGCGTGCTGGCCGTGGTGTTCGCAGCGCGTGCGATCGGCGACGCTGGCTCGGGCACCCTCTCGTGGTTCTCGCCGATCGGCTGGTCGTCGCAGGTGCGGCCGTTCGCCGACGAGCGGTGGTGGCCGATGCTGCTGTCACTGACGACCGCCACAGCATTCTGCGTCGGCGCGTTCGCCGCTGCGAGTCGACGCGATCTCGGTGCCGGCTTGCGGGCCGAACGCCGCGGCCGTGCAGCGGCCCTACCTTCTCTGTCCGGGCCGATCGCTCTCGCGTGGCGTCTCTCGCGCGGGACCGTTGCCGTCTGGACCGTCGGGCTCGCTCTGTTCGGCATCGCCATCGGATCGTCCACCGGCGGGATCGGCGACCAACTCGGCAGCAGCGCTGCCATCGGCGACGCACTGGAGAAGTTCGGTGGCAGCACCGTCGAACAATCGTTCATCGCCGCTGTGCTGAGCATCGTGGGCGTCGTCGTCGCCGCGTTCGCTGTCTCGGCCCTGCTGCGGTTGCACAGCGAGGAAGAGGCGGGCCTGGCCGAGATCGTGCTGGCCACCGGGGTCTCGCGCCTGCGGTGGCTGGCAGGTCACCTGGTGTGCGCCGTCCTCGGCGCAGCGTGGCTGCTGCTGGTCGTCGGTTTCACCATCGGGCTGACGTACGGGTCGGCCACCGGCGACATCGCAGGCGAACTGCCGTCCGTCCTGGTCGGTGCACTCGGCCAGCTGCCGGCCGTATGGGTGGTGACGGCCATCGGCGTGGCACTGTTCGGCGCTCTCCCCCGATTCGCGACCGTTCTGTGGGCCGTTCTGGCCGGTTTCGTCGCGCTCGGCCAGGTCGGGTCCGTGGTGGGCTTGCCTCAGCCGTGGCTCGATCTGTCGCCCTTCACCCATGTTCCGAGACTGCCGGGAGCAACGCTCACCCTGGTGCCGGTCGGCTGGCTCGTCGCGGTTGCCATCGTCGTCGGCATAGGAGGTTTCACAGCATTCCGGCGAAGAGACATCCGAGGCTGACGGCGGTCGAATAGCATTCTCCGTGGCCGATATGTCCGGCCCGGTCCGACGACGAAGCGTCCGGTCCGGTGATGGTCGGCTGGAACGTGCATGGAGGTTATGTGCAAACGACATTTTTGCGCACGTGGTGGCACCAGCCTCACAGTTACGAGTCGGTTGTCAGTTACCTGGCACTGCACGGTGCGCTCGCGCCGTATCGCCTCGCTGCAGCTCTGAGCACGTTCACGTACGGACTCGGCGCTGCCGCGCTGCTGTTGCTCACCGACGCCCCGCCGACCTCGGCGATCGGTAGGTCGATCTTTTTCATTGCGATCGTGTCGACACTCCTGGTCGGTGTCATCTGGCTGAAGGCTCCGTGGCCGACGAAGCGCGTGTCGTTGATGTTCGCCGCGTACTCGGACATCGGAGTAACGCTGATTCTGTTGTCCTACGGATCGCCACAGGACACATTCGTGGCCCTCGCGCTGCTCGCAGCCAACAGCGTGTACATCCAGCTCTTCCACAGTCCGAAGGTCATGGCCCTGCATCTGCTCTGGGCCGGAGCGAGCGTGACTCTGTTCTTCGTGCTGATCCTGCTCTCACCCGAGGCCGATCACGGTCTGGCCGTCGCGCAATTCGTAGTGCTCGTCCCCATCACGTTCATGGGCCCCACCTTCTTCCAGTACCTGATCCTCAAACTGCAGGTCCAAGCGCAGGCCGCCAATTTCGACCCACTCACTCAGGTGCGCAATCGACGAGGTCTCGACGAGGCGCTCCCGGTGTATTTCCTCGGTGCGACCGATGTGTCGGTGATGGTCGTCGACGTGGATCGATTCAAGTCGATCAACGACAGATTCGGTCACCACCAGGGCGACGCGGCCCTGCAGCTCGTTGCACGCCGGTTGACCACGGACGGTGTGCTGGTCGCGCGGGTGGGCGGTGAAGAATTCGCAGTGGTGACCAAATCAGCCGAGAACGAGGCCCTCGCACTGGCCGAGAAGTATCGGAATGCCGCGTATTTCGCGGAGGACCCCGCACCACTGACAGTGAGCATCGGCGTCGCGCACTGCACGTATCCCGTTGCCGAAGGTATCGGTTTCGACGTCGTCGAACTCACCACACTGTTGCTGCGACGAGCCGATGCGGCGATGTACGAAGCCAAACAGCAGGGCGGCAACCAGGTGGTCGTGGCGGGCTCGACGCCCCGAAACGATCGGACTCCGTCAGGCACCGAGACGTGAGTGCGGCGACGCTGCGACTCAGTTAGGAGTCGAGTCGTCGTACTGGTTCTCGACGTTCTGCTGGAATTCGTCGGCACATTGCTGTTGCGCCGCAGTATCGCTGCCTGCGTTGCTCAGGCAGTCGGTGAAGTCCTGGCCACCCACAGCGTTGAACAGGCCGACGCCGACGACGACGAGAACGATCGACAGAGCTGCGGCCACGAAGCCGAGAATGATCGCGACGAGCGACACGGTGCCGTTGGTGGCGGTGCGCTTCTTGTACCGGGACCGTCCGATGAAGCCGAGAACGATGGCGATCAGGCCGAGAAGAATTCCGCCGACGATGGTCCAGGAGAACAACAAACCCAGAATCGCCAGGACCAGAGCCACGGTGCCGACGGTGTTCTTCGGGGCTACCGGCTGTTGTGGGTACCCGCCCTGCTGGGGGATGCCGCCCTGCTGGGGGTACTCACCAGGTGAAGGATAGTTTCCGGGCGGGGGATAGTTTCCGGGCGGCGGATTCTGATTCGACACGTTGAGTACCTCCGAAATCGGCGATCGTGAACGCTCGGAGTGTATGCAGGTGTCTCCGGTGCGCACAGACCCCCACGCGCTCCCGTGATCAACTTGTCATCGAACGTGGTCGTCAACCGCCGAGTCGCGAGTGCATCTCCCAGATCAGCACCTCGGCCGGCTCGGTAGCGGTGATGGTTTGTCCACCAGTCGAACTCATGCGGACGGCGTCGCCCTCCCAGAGCTCGCCCACCCCCTCGAGCGTGACGGTGCCGCGCGCGACGAACAGGTGCACGAACGCGGCGTCGGGCACCGTTGCCGAATTTCCGGGCAACAGCCTGGCGGCGTGCAGTGCCGCCGACTTCTGTGAGATGCCGATCGCCGCCTGCCCGCGGTGCTTGTCCATCCCCGACGCGACGGTGACCAAGCCGCCTCGCAGTAATTCGTCGCCGATTTCGAGCTGTTCGTACCCGGGAGTGACACCGGGGCTGTCCGGAAGTACCCACATCTGCACGAAGCGAACGGGTTCGGTGTGCTTGTTGCCGTCGATGCTCCAGGAGTCGTTCTTTTCGGAGTGCATGATGCCCTTGCCCGCGGTCATCCGTTGCGCGAGGCCGGGATAGATGATTCCGGAATGACCGATGGAGTCCTGATGCACCAGTGAACCCTGCATCACCCACGTGACGATCTCCATGTCGCGATGCGGATGCGTCTCGAATCCCTGACCGGCAGTGACGATGTCGTCGTTGTTGACCAGCAACAGTCCGTGATGGGTGTTGTCGGGGTCGTAGTGCTGGCCGAAGGAGAACGAATGTTTCGAGTCCAGCCAGGACACACGGGTTTTCGATCGATCACCGGCACGATGTACGTCGATGTGGGCGGTCAGTGGAGCGGACATGAGACCACTCTACGAGCATGTCTGTGCACGGGCGTACGACCTGCATAACGTTCGGGTGTCTTTGCCGTCGGTGTGTGGGCGGCACCGGGAGTGGGTAGGTTTCGCTACGTACGCTCACATGCTTCGCAAACTCCGAAGAAGGCGGCGAGAAATTCTCATGGTCGGTTCCAGCTCGAGTGTGGCACGCACGGTCGAACCCCAGCTCGAGGACGCCTTGGCGGCGTGGTTGCCAGGTCAACGGTGGTTCGGCGCAAAGGGTTCGACGGTGAGTTCGGTGCGGATCGTCGCGCGCGACGTGCTCCGAGACGAACCGCACTTCGCGGCCGAGCATCTGCTGGTGGAGGTGCAGTTGACGCAGGACGGCGCGGCCGTGGTGCAGACCTACCAGGTGCCCCTGGGCTTTCGGACCGAACCGACCGACGATCTCCGGCCGTGGTTGCTGCCCGTGGTGGGCGACGTGGCCGTCTACGACGGTCTGCGCGACCCCGAGGTCATCGGCCTGTACGGAGATGCGCTTGCTGCCGGAAAAGCCACTGGCAGCATCGAATTCAAGGTCGTCGACGGTTCGAGTGTGCCGAGCGGTCTGCGTGGTCGGGTTCTCGGGGCCGAGCAGTCCAACACCTCGGTGATTCTCGGTGATCTGCTGTTGCTCAAGCTGTTTCGTCAGGTGCCGCCGGGAATCAGTCCGGATGTGGAACTGCATCGCGCGCTGGCACAGGCGGGGAGCCTCAACGTGGCGCCGCTTCGGGGCTGGCTGGAAACCGAAGTCGGTGGTGAACCCACGACGCTCGGCATGGCTCAGGATTTCGCCGCGAACTCCGCCGAGGGGTGGACTGCGGCGCTGGCCAGCGTGCAGGAGGTGTTCGACTCACAGGAGACGCCGATCGAAGACCTGCCCGCAGATTTCGCCCCGGACGCCCACCGAATCGGAGCAGCCGTGGCGCAGGTGCACCACGACCTCGCATCGGTGCTGGGCACCGCCGAACGGTCGGTCGAGTCGACCGCCGTCGAGGAGATCCTCGCCCGCATCTCGGGAGTCGCCAGGGTGGTGCCGGAGATCACGCAGTACATCCCGGCGGCGACCGCGCTGATCTCTCGGGCGGAGGCGTCGAACAGCACCACGGTGCAGCGGATCCACGGTGACCTGCACCTGGGTCAGGTGTTGGGCACCCCCGAACGGTGGCTGCTCATCGATTTCGAGGGTGAGCCGGCGAAGACCTTGGCCGAGCGTCGGCAGATGGACAGCGCTCTGCGTGACGTGGCGGGAATGCTGCGCTCGTTCGACTACGCCGCCAACCACCTGCTGGTCGATCTGCCCGAGGACCAGTCGGCGCAAGAGCGAGCCGAGAAGTGGGCGGCCCGCAGCATCGCTGCATTCTTCGACGGCTACGCCTCGGTGGCCGGGCACGATCCCCGCGAGGAGGCCGACCTGTTGCGCGCATACGAGCTGGACAAGGCCGTGTACGAAGTTCTCTACGAGGCACGCAACCGGCCCACCTGGCTGTCGTTGCCGCTGCGCGCCGTGGCGCGCCTGGTGAGCTGATGGTGAGCTGGGGGTGCGGGAGTGGAGCCTGCAGCAACGACCCAGGGGTCGTGGTCGACCGGCCCGTCTACGACAAGTACCGTATTGCCTGACACGGGAGGCAGGACATGAACGGTATCTTGGCAATTTTCGGCATCGCGGTGGTCGTCATCACCATCGTCGTGGTGGTCGTGCTCGTTGCGGTGTTGTTCGTCGCATCGATCAAGCCCAACAGTCTCAACATCGACCTGGACCGCAAGAAGCGCGCTCGGGAAGAAAGTTCCACGAAGGCCTGAGACTTCCGTCACGCCCGAGACCGATTCGTTCTCGGGCGGAGTTGTATCGAGTCGAAGCGCCGACCGACGCTTCCGGTTCTACAACTGGAGTCCTCGTGAGCACTTCCCTGAAAGCTCCGGCCGCGTCCGGGTCGTCGGGCTGTGCGCCCCGCATCAGGTCGCGGATGCTCGGCGAGTCGGTGCTCGCTCAGTTCACGCGCTTCGTGATCGTCGGGGTATCGAGCAACGGTGTGTACGCCCTGCTGTTCGTCGCCCTCGCTTCTCTCGGATCGTTCACTGCCAACCTCGCAGGTGTGGCCGCAAGTACGGTGCTCGCCAACGAGCTGCACCGCCGTCACACCTTTCATGCAGCCGGACGTGTCGGCTGGTTCCAGACGCAGTGGGAAGCCGGGGGACTGGCCCTGATCGGGCTTGGTCTGAGTACCGCCTCACTGGCCGCAGTGCACATCCTGTTCCCGGCAGCGCCGACATACGTCCAAGTTCTGGTCGTCATCGCTGTGGGTGGCATCTTCGGAGCCGCCCGGTTCCTCGCACTCCGTGGCTGGGTGTTCCGTCCGGCGACGCTCGCGTCCTCGGGTTCCGGTCTCGCTGCTCGCTGAGCTGTGACGTTGCACCATTGCGTGCAGACATCGATTGCTACCTCTAACAGAATCCGGGCAAGCCCCCGCGTGTTGCGCATCGATCGCCCTAGGCTTGCGAGCTGACGTCAACGCGAGGAGGCATCTCGATGGCCAGGGATCTGACACAACTCGAGCTTCTGCAAGAGCTGGTGCCCACTTCCGAGGACAATGTGAACCGTCACATCTCGATGGCACGGGAGTGGCACCCTCACGACTACGTCCCGTGGGACGAAGGTCGCAACTTCGCCGCACTCGGCGGCCAGGACTACGACCCGGAGCAGTCCAAACTCTCCGACGTCGCACAGGCCGCGATGATCACCAACCTGCTCACCGAGGACAACCTGCCGTCCTACCACCGTGAGATCGCCGAGAACTTCTCCCAGGACGGTGCCTGGGGAACCTGGGTCGGCCGCTGGACCGCCGAGGAGAACCGCCACGGCATCGTCATGCGCGACTACCTCGTCGTCACCCGCGGCGTCGATCCCGTCGCCCTCGAAGAAGCCCGCATGATCCACATGACCAACGGCTACGTCTCGCCCGCGGGGTCGCAGGTCGGTCTGCTGCACTCGGTCGCCTACGTGACCTTCCAGGAACTCGCCACCCGCGTCTCGCACCGCAACACCGGCAAGGTCTGCGACGATCCGATCGCCGACCGGATGCTCCAGCGCATCGCCGCCGACGAGAACCTGCACATGATCTTCTACCGCAACATCACCGGCGCAGCGATGGACATCTCGCCCGATCAGACGTTGCAGGCTGTCTCGGACATCGTGATGAACTTCGTCATGCCCGGTGCCGGGATGCCGAACTTCCGCCGCAACGGTGTGCTGATGGCCAAGCACGGCATCTACGACCTGCGTCAGCACCTCGAGGACGTCGTCTGGCCGGTGCTGCGCAAGTGGAGCGTGTTCGAGCGCAACGACTTCACCGCACGCGGGGAGAACAAGCGCGAAGAACTCGCCGCGTTCCTCGAAGACCTCGAGCGGCAGGCCACCAAGTTCGAGGAGATGCGCGATCGCTCCCTCGCCCGCGAACGCGCGAAGGCCGAGGCACGCGCGTCCTAGTGCCCGCGACAGAGGCGTGGCAAGGCCCGCGGGTCGTTCCGCGGGCTCCACTCCCATGTGCCCCCAGCGGCACTTGACCGCACCACTGCGGCGAAGCCGCATACTGGGGTGTGAACGAATTCTGGGACCGCATTTCCGCGGTGAGTCCTGATCCGCCGGTGTGGATCGTCCAAGTTGCCGCGCTGGCCGCTCTTGTCATCGTGGTACTACCGCAGACCTGGCGCATCGCCCGCAATGTCGTGACCATCGCGCACGAGGGTGCGCACCTGTTCGTTGCGCTGATCACCGGCCGACAGCTGATGGGCCTGCGACTGCACTCCGACACCTCGGGCGTCGCTATCTCGAAGGGCAAGCCCACCGGCCTCGGCGTCATCGCGATGACCTTCGCCGGCTACGTGGGGCCGTCGCTGCTCGGTCTCGGTGCCGCGTTCGTGCTCGGAACCCAGCATGCAGTCGCGGTGTTGTGGATCGGCGTCGTGTCGATTGCGTTGATGCTGTTGATGATTCGCAACATCTACGGGCTGCTCTCACTCGTCGTCGTCGGAGCTGCCCTGTTCGTCGTGTCCTGGTGGGGCACCGGAGAGCAACAGGTCGCGGCGGCGTACTTCATCACGTTCTTCCTGCTGATCGCCGGTCCGCGTCCCGTTCTCGAACTGCAGAAATCACGCAGCGCAGGACGGGCCAGGGATTCCGACGCCGATCAGCTGGCCCGGTTGACCTTCCTCCCCGGCATCGTCTGGGTCGGCCTGTTCCTGCTCGTCACCGTCGGCTCACTGGCGTTGGGGGCGTGGCGAATTCTGATGCCGGTGCAGTGACGGGAAGCCGGGTGGTCCTACCGGTCTACGAATTGTCGGTCAACATCCTCACCAGTCGGGCCACCCGATCTGCGCGGGTCCGCTCGCGCGCCGCGTTGTCGATCGGCATCAACAATTGGCGCCGTTCGCTTGCGCGTTTGCGCTCCCAGGCCGCTGTGCACTGTGCGTTCTCCATTGCCTGCTCGAGGTCTTTCGGAACCGGCACCATATCGGGGTCGGCCGGCTCGAATTCGCACGACAACAGATCACCGATGTGGACGCCCAATCGGCGCTGAAGGCCCGCACCCACGTAGACGAAGGACCCGGGCATCACATCTGCATCCGCCTTGTTCAGTCCCAAGTTGAGGCTGAGGCCGTCGATCGAACCGTCGATCCGGCGCGTCGGCCATCGCTTCGCAGCCTCGACCAATCCTGCCGGGACTCGGACGATGGCATACGTGTTCTTGCCCCACGTCAACGGTTCGAGCACTCCGTCGAATCGAATGCGATCACTCACGATTACCTCGCATCGTAGACACACCGCTGAGGGAAATTTCGCCCACGATCGCAGCATAAACGAACGATCTCTGCGGAATGGAGACTCGCATCGAACCCCCTCGCAGATCGAGACCCGTTAGGTTCGAGTCGTGAACCTCACCGAAGTATGGGCGGCATACATGGCGACGCTTCGTGAACGTGCGCCCGTCACCGCCGCCGCGATTCGACCCCCACGGACATCGGATGAGCGCGAGGCCGCGGAACGTGAGACCACGCCGTGGACGTCGGAACTGCGAGAGTTCTACGGACTGCACGACGGGCAGCACGAAACCTACGGCGAGGAGTACGTGCCGGTCGGCTCCGTGCTGCCGGACTTCACTCTCTGCTCGCTCGACCGAGCTGTGGATCGGCACCGGTTCAGTCTCGAAAATCTGCATCCGATCGACGATCTGGGTGAGGACTGGCCGGCCGAAGTGCTTGCTCAGGAGGCAGGTGAGACGGCCGAGATGTTCGTCCCGGCATATGTTCCGATCGCCGAAGACGGTTCAGGCAGCACACTTTACGTCGACACGCGCCCGGGTGCTCGGCAAGGCTGTGTCCGCAACTTCTCCTCTGATTCCGCTGATCAGGGTGCACCCTGGTTCGACTCTCTGACCGAATACATCGCAGCGGTGCACCGCAGCGTCGAGACCGGATCGGCGATCTACGACGACGTGAGGCCCACGTTCGTGGAGGGCGTGCTCCATTGGCGTGACCCCGCGTTATCGGAGGGATCGATGGCATACGCGGCTACTCTGCCAGTCGTTCGAGTGCCATTCCCGCTCATCGATTTTCGACCATCGCAGCTCTCGGACGACGACGATCTGATCGATCTGGATCACGTGCGCCGCACCGTCATCGAGACCGCTCGGAGGCTGCATCCGCATTCCGTGGTGGAGGACGCCCGAGCGGTATATCGGCAGGTGCCGCGTGTGCGCGGTGCCAACATGAACTGGTGGGTGTCGATGGATGGGTCGGAGGTGGTCTTCACCGCGATCGTCACCGGAGAAGACCACGACGTCATCGTCCTGGAGCTTCCATCCGGGGGATGCGTCTTCGAAGTGGACGAGTGAGACGAGCGCTGGACTGGTCCCGACGAACGAAGGGATACGCATGGCCGTCATGGACGACGCACCGAGAGTGCATACCGAGACACGTGCGCAGTAGCGGACGTGGCTGTCCGCCCATCACGGAACTGCGGAATCGGCGTGGCTGGTGTCGTGGAAGAAGGCCACTGGAAAACCGGCGATCAGCTACGACGACGCCGTCGCGGAAGCGCTCGCGGTGGGGTGGGTGGACAGTCGACCCCGCAAGCTGGACGACGAGCGAACCATGTTGTATTTCTCGCCCCGCAAACCCGGGAGCGCATGGTCCCGTCCGAACAAGATCCGTATCGAGGCCTTCGCGAAGCAGGCCTGATGCTTCCGGCGGGAGAGCGCGCCGTCCAGGCTGCCGTGGCCAACGGAGCATGGACCGTTCTCGACGAGGTCGAGGATCTGATCGTTCCCGAGGACCTGGCCGCCGCATTCGCCGAACACGTTGATGCCGAGAGTAATTGGAACCAGTTTCCGCCGTCCGCGCGTCGCGGGATTCTGGAGTGGATCGTGACCGCCAAGCGGCCCGAGACCCGAGCCTCTCGAGTGCACGAGACTGCTCGGCTCGCTTCGATCGGCGAGCGCGCAGCTCGATGGCAACCCAGGCGGGACCCACAGCCGGGGTAGCCGGCCGTCACGAGCGAAGCGATCCTCGAAAGATGATGTCCAGCAATCGGCGTCGTGCCTCGGTAGGTGATATCTGTTCCTCCAGCACGTGAGAGGTCATCGAGGTGATCCCCGCGATGACAAGACCGGCCAGCATGTCGACGTCCACATCGGCCCGAAGACGTCCTTGCCTGCCCAGAACCGACAGCAGCCCGCGTACGTCTGCGCGGAACCGTTCGATGTGTCCGGTGACGGCCTGCGGCGGCGATCCCAGTGCGGCCGCCGTGAGCAGGGCCCTCGTCGGAGATTCGACGAAATAGTTCAACTGCAGGTCGATGTAGTCACCCAGCACCGTCATCGGATCCGACCCTGCACCCCGGTCCAATACTTCCTGAAGTCGCGCCTCGACGCGCACCACTTCCTGCTCGACCCAGGCTTCCAGAATCCGAGACACGTCCGGAAAGTAGCTGTACAGAGTAGGTCGGGACACCTTCGCACGCGCGGCTACCGCGGACATCGTCATGCGCCCGGTCCCCTGCTGGCCGGCCAATTCGATCGCGGCGAGCATGATCCGTTGGCGAGCGGACAGCTCGTCGTCCGTCTTCACAGCGTTCTCCCCACCACTCCTTGTCAATAGCCTTACAACCTGTAAGGCTATCGGTCATGGCACGCACTCCGCACCCGGCCGTCGCGACCGAGCATCCTCTGTCTCCGGACAGGCTGAGGCGACTCCGCATCTGGAACCTCGCGCTGTCCGCGCTGCACGCTGTTCAGGCCGTCGCGGTGCTCGTCATCGCATCCGACTTCGCCATCGATGTGACCACCGCCTACCCCGCGGGACCGCCGGGAACGGTGGTCCCGCAAGCGCAGGAAGCGTTCGCGGTTCCCATCGGTATCGCCGTCGCCGTCTTCCTCGCACTGGCGGCGGTGGATCACTTCGCCACCGGGGTTCCACTACGAAAGTCCTACGAACGCAACCTCTCTCGCGGTATCAACCCGTTTCGATGGCTCGAGTACAGCGTCAGCGCCACGATCATGGTGGTCCTCATCGCCCTGTACGCCGGCATCACGCAGATCAGCGCGCTGATCGCGATCGTGGGTGCCAACGTCGCGATGATCCTGTTCGGTTGGCTCCAGGAGCGCTTCAACCCACCTGGACAGCGACCGGACCTCACCGCGTTCTGGTTCGGCTGTGTCGCCGGTGCCGCACCCTGGGTAGCGATCACCGTGAACCTGGTCGGTGCTTCGGAAGTTCCCGGGTTCGTCTACGGAATCTTCTTCTCGCTGTTCGTCTTCTTCATGAGCTTCGCGGCCAACCAATGGCTGCAGTACCGAAGGATCGGGCCGTGGAAGGACTACGCATTCGGCGAGTTCGTCTACCTCGTACTCAGCCTCGCCGCGAAATCTGCTCTGGCCTGGCAGATCGTTGCCGGGTCGCTCGCATGATCGGACGCGGAAGGTCACACCCGGGGTCCTTCGACGACGACGTGGTTCTCATCACCGGCGCGACATCGGGCATCGGTGCTGGACTCGCCACCCGGTTCCACGCTCGTGGGGCCCACGTCGTCGTCACCGGTCGCGACAGCGCGCGCCTGAATACGATGGCCGCGGAGCACCCCGGCATGACTCCGATCGTCATGGACGTCTGCGACCCGGAATCCGTGGGCCGCGCGATAGCGGAGATCGCCGGTTCGATTCCGCATCTGACGACCCTGATCAACAATGCCGGAGTCCAACGCCCACTGGATTTCTCGGCGCAGGAGCAGCCGGCGAGTGCCGACATCGCCGACGAGATCGCCACCAATTTGACCGGCCTCGTGAACGTCACCTCGGCAGCGCTGCCCCTCCTGCGCCGTGCTCCTCGCGCGAGGGTGGTGCACGTGGGCTCCGGCCTCGGTTTCGTTCCGCTCACCGGCGCTCCCGTGTACTCCGCGACCAAGGCAGCCGTGCATTCGTTCACCGTCAGTCTTCGGCATCAACTGCGCCGAACCACCGTTCAGGTCGTCGAACTCGTCCCGCCGATAGTCGACACACCGTTGCACCGCAGCATGGACAGCGCGCCGCCGATGGCGATGCCGTTGGAGAAGTTCCTCGACAAGACGATGGCCGGACTCGACAGAGGCCTCGACGAGATCGCCATCGGACTGGGCCGAGTGTCGATCATCGGGTCGAGGCTCGCCCCGTCGGTCTTGCTCGGACTCGTCAATCGAGGCAGTCCACCCCGCTAGAACACCACCCACAGCAGCGATGCCAGGGCGAAGATCGCCAGTCCCAGTGTCGTTTCCATGACGGTCCAGGTCTTGAGGGTCGTCTTCTCGTCCATGCCGAAGAAGCGGCTGACGAGCCAGAAGCCGGAGTCGTTGACGTGGGAGAGCACGGTGGCTCCGGCGGCCAGGGCGAACACCAACAGCGCGATCTTGAAGTTGCTCAGATCCAATTCGGCCACCTGCACCGAGATCAGTCCGGCGGTCGTGGTGAGAGCGACGGTGGCCGAACCCTGCGCGACGCGTAGCGCGGTGGCGATCAGGAAGGCCTGCAGCAGAATCGGAAGTCCGATGTCGGACAACGAGGAGGTGAGCGACTGCCCGATGCCACTGGCTCGCAGCACTCCACCGAACATACCGCCGGCACCGGTGATCAGGATGATCGAGCAGATGGGCCCGAGCGCCTGATCCATGTACTTGGCACCGTCGGCCACCGGGAAGCGTCCCGGCGCGAGGATGAACAGAGCCAGCAGCAGCGTGATGAGCAGCGCGATCGGTGTCTGACCGATGAGCGTCAGCGCTGCGGCCCAGGTCTCGTCTCCGGTCAGCACACCCGACGTGGTCAGTGTGTTGACGACGGTGTTGAGAGAGATCAACACCAGAGGCGTCAGCAGAATGAACAGCACCGCGGCGAACTTCGGAGCCGGATCGCGCAGCGCGGCCATTTCCTTGTCGTGCTCCTCGGAGCCGGCAGCGCCGTCGGAGAAGAGATCTGCAGGCAAGGTGTGGAACCGCTTGCCGAGTTGGGTACCGACGAGGTACGAGCCAACGAACCAGGAGACGACGGCAACGGGAACGCCGACGAGCAGTACCGATCCGATGTCGCCGCCGAGGAGTTCGGTGGCAGCGACCGGACCGGGGTGCGGGGGAACGATGGCGTGCATCGCGGCAAATGCGCCTGCGGTCGGGAGGGCATACAGCAGCACCGATCCGCCGAAACGTTTGGCGACGGTGAAGATGATCGGCAGGAAGACGACGAGGCCCGCGTCGAAGAAGATGGGGAAGCCGAAGATGAGTGCGGCGACACCGAGCGCCAGAGGTGCGCGTTTGGCCCCGAATCGGTTGATCAGGGTATCGGCCAATACCTGTGCGCCACCGGTGATTTCGAGCAGTCTGCCGACCATCACACCGAGGGCGACGAGCAGCGCCACCGAGCCGAGCGTGGAACTGAAGCCCGAGAGCAGGGCCGACGGCACGTCCGCCAGCGGGATCCCGGCCGCGACGGCAGTGACCGCGCTGACCAGGACCAGGGAGACGAAGGCGTGCAGTTTCACCTTCATGATGAGGAAAAGCAGGATTGCAACGGCTGCGGCGGCGATCAGCAGCAGAGCTGTCGTTCCGTATGCCGGTTCGATCGGATCCATCGGTATACCTCGTTCGCTCGGCTCGAATTCTGACCATAACGGACACTCGGGACGTCGCGCGGGGTTACGAGTGCTGGTTGTGAGTCGGCTTCGGACGGGTGGAGTACGGTGCGGGTATGAGTGATGGGGATCACGTACTGGGTGGGGACGGCTCCGAAGAACCGACGAAGGAGCAGCTGCGCGAGCAAGCGCAGCGGTACGCCGCGGCAGCGCGTCTGAAGATGAAAGAGCGTCGGGAGAAGTCGTCCGGGGGCCTCGGAGCGGTGGTTGCCGAACGCACAGGCGGCTGGGACCTCGACGATCAGAACACCGTGGCGATGGACCGGCAGCAGCGACTCTGGAACGGGGTGATGGACCGCTACTTCCGGATGGAGATCGACGGTTGGGAGACCATCCCGGAGTCGCCGGTGCTCGTCGTCGGCGTGCATTCGGGTGCGCCGTTCGTCTGGGACGCGTGGACCGTCGGCGCTCAGTGGTGGCGGCACTTCGGTGAAAGACGCATTCTGCACGGCACCGCGCACGATGCCTTGATGGCGTTCCCGTTGATCGGAAAAGTCTTTCGATCCATGGGGGTGCTTCCCGCGGCACCGGACTCGATGTCGACGGCACTGGCCGAGGGCCGAGACGTCATCGTGTGGCCGGGCGGCGAGGTCGATTCGCTGCGGCCCTGGAGCAAACGGGACGAGGCAACCCTCGGTGGCCGAACCGGCTTCATCAAGCTCGCCATTCGGATGGGTGTGCCCATCGTGCCGGTGGCGACGGTGGGTGGGGCAGACGCGATGCCGGTGCTCATTCGCGGCGACAAGCTGTCGAAAGCGTTGAAGCTGGACAAGATTGCGCGGCTGAAGGTCTTTCCGATCGCGATCTCGCTGCCGTGGATCATTGCGCCCGCGGCGCTACCTCAGATTCCGTTGCCCGCGAAGATTCGCACTCGTTTCATGCCGCCGGTCGAACTGGACCACGATCCGGCGCGGTGCGAGGACGAGGCGTACGTCGACGCCAAGTACGACGAGGTGCGCGCGAGCATTCAGTCCGGGATGGATGCCCTGGCCCGCAAACGAAAGTTCCCCGTCTTCGGTTGATCGACCGCCGCAGTGGCATCGCGGACCGAAGCTGACCGCGATCGTTTCTAACGTCTCCGTCGTAGGGATTCACCGCTACGACGAGGGGCGTCACAGATGATCGAAACTTCGGGATTGACCAAGACTTTTCAGCAAGGCAAGAAGACCGTCGAGGCGGTGCGCGGCATCGATCTGACGATCGGTGAGGGAGAGTTGGTGGCTCTGCTCGGCCCCAACGGGGCAGGCAAGTCGACCACTCTGCGGATGCTGACCACGTTGCTGGCACCGACGTCGGGATCGGCCCGCATCGCCGGATTCGACGTGGGCGAAGATCGGGACCGAGTGCGCCGCAGCCTCGGCTACGTGGGACAGGGCAACGGTGCGGGCCACAATCAGCGCGTCCGGGACGAGCTGGTGGTGCAAGGGCAGTGCTACGGCATGACGCGTCGCCGATCAGGCAGTCGCGCAGACGAATTGATCGAGGCACTCGAACTCGGCGAGCTCGCGACTCGTACCGTGTCGACGCTGTCCGGCGGGCAGCGTCGACGACTCGACATCGCACTGGGTCTGGTGCATCGGCCGCCGTTGCTGTTTCTCGACGAACCGACCACGGGCATGGACCCGCAGAGCCGGGCGAATCTGTGGGACCACATTCTGCGGCTGAGGCGAGAGATGGGCACCACCATCGTGCTCACCACGCACTATCTCGACGAGGCCGATTCGATGGCCGAGCGGGTGATCGTCGTCGATCGCGGCACCGTCATCGCCGACGACACCGCCGCCGCACTGAAATCGGAACTGGCAGGTGATCTGATCGTCCTCACCGTGTCCGACGCCTCGGCGTTGGTCCCGCTGCTCGACGGTGTGGCCGGCGTCAGGGACGTGACGGTGGCGGGTTCGCGTCTGAACATCCGGGTCGAGCTGGCCGAGGTGGTTCTTCCGGATCTCCTGCGGCTGAGCGAGTCTCATGGGATCACGGTGCTCACGGCGGATACGACGCGACCGACCCTCGACGACGTGTTCCTCGGCCTCACCGGACGCAGTCTTCGTGAGAGCGCCGCGACGGGTTCCGCATCTCTCGAAACCGCCAGCACGGCAGGAGAACTCCGATGAACGTTCTGTCGGGAAGTACGTTGGTGATGGGCCGCGAACTGCGGCCGATGGTCCGCGATCCGTTCACGGTGATCTTCAGTCTCATCCAACCGTTGATCCTGCTCGCACTGTTCGGCCCACTGCTCACCGAGGTGCCCGGCCTCGGGGACGGAAGCGTCTGGGACTGGTTCGTTCCGGGGGTGCTCGCGATGATCACCATCTTCGGAACCTCCATGACGGGCTCGAATTTGTTGGCGGAGTTGCAGCAGGGGTCTCACGAACGGATGTTGGTGACCCCGTTGCCGCGGTCGGCGCTGCTCGTCGGGCGCGCGTTCAAGGAGATGGTGCCGCTGGCTGCTCAGGCCGTCTTGATCATCCTGGTCGCGTTGCCACTCGGCCTGTCCGTGAATCCGATCGGTGCGGTCGTGGGCATCGTGCTGCTCGGCGTGTTCGGGGTCGGCCTGGGCGCGTTGTCCTACACGCTGGCTTTGGCTGTGCGCGGACAGGATTGGGTGTTCTGGTCGATACAGCAGACTCTGATGTTCCCGCTGCTCATCCTGTCGGGCACGATGCTGCCGCTCACCACTGCCCCGGGATGGATGCAGTTCCTGGTGAACATCAACCCGCTCGGGTACCTGGTCGATGCCGAACGTGCACTGTTCGCGGGCGACTTCACGAGTTCGACGGTGACGGCCGGTGTTGTCGCGGCCGTGGCTACCGCAGTGGTCGGACTTACCGTCGGGATCCGGGCTATGGGTTCCGCGCGGGTGTGAGGCTAAGCTCGGCTCATGGATCGGCCTGCGGTAATTCTCGAAAACGATGTGACCGTGTACGACTTCTATCTGCGTCATCAGCAGAATCGTCAGGTCGCGAGGTTGGCTTATGCCACCCTGGCCAGGCGATTTCGCCCGCGGGTGTCGTATCCCGACGGTGCCCGTGAGGAGTTGCGTCGTCTCGTCTACGACAACACGCGTCTGCTCATCGCGGTCAATCATCTGACCGAGAACGATCCGTACACCCTCGCAGCGGCGGCATGGGCGTCGCCGCTGCGTCCGGTCATCGGTCGCACTCGGGTGCTGGCCAAGGACGAGCTGTTCCAGGAACCCAAGCAGCGCAAGCGAATCGACATGATGGGCGGTATCCCGGTCTTCCGCGGCAAGAATCACGGCATGCGGGCCGTCAGCGCCGCGGGCAGCCGCATGATGGACGTCAGTGCCGAGCGGATGAAGCGAGGCGACGATCTTGCGGTGTTCCCCGAGGGAACCTGCAATCTCGAGGATCCGACGACGGTGCAGCACGTCGGCAGCGGCATCGGCCACATCGCGATGCGCGCGCGCAAGCTCGGGGTCGAGCCGGTGCTGATCTGTATCGGTCTGAGCTACGGTCCCGGTGCGCCGAAGGTGAAGCAGGCCAGCGTCTACATCGACACGCCCATCACCGATTTGCCGGAGAAGCCGATCGACATCACCCGGGTGGTGGCAGAGGGAATGCAGAAGGCACTCGACGGAGCGGTGGCTGCGTACTGATCGCATTGTCGGTGTTGATAGAAACAGAGGACAGTTATCGAGTTCGGCGTCGTAAGGGAGATATTCGTGAGTGATCAGATCAAGACGGCCATTGTCACCGGTAGTGCACGGGGAATCGGTGCTGCGGTAGCCAAGCGGCTGGCCAAGGACGGTTTCGGAGTTGCCGTGGTCGACCTCGACGAGGCCGCGTGCAGCGACACCGTCGGCGCGATTCAGTCGGCAGGCGGGCAGGCAGTGGCCATCGGTGCCAACGTTGCCGACGAGGAATCGGTGCAGACCGCCGTCGATCGCATTGCCAGCGAATTCGGTGCGCCGACCGTACTGATCAACAACGCGGGCATCACTCGCGACAATCTGCTGTTCAAGATGACGGTGCAGGACTGGGATTCCGTTCTCGGCGTCCACCTGCGCGGATCGTTCCTGATGACCCGCGCGGTTCAGAAGCACATGATCGACGCCAAGTGGGGACGCATCGTCAACCTGTCGAGTACGTCTGCTCTCGGCAACCGCGGACAGGCCAACTACTCCGCAGCCAAGGCCGGCATGCAGGGCTTCACCAAGACCCTCGCCATCGAGCTCGGCAAGTTCGGCGTCACCGCCAACGCCATCGCCCCTGGATTCATCGAGACCGAGATGACGGCAGCCACCGCAGAACGCGTCGGCATGCCGTTCGAGGACTTCAAAGCTGCTGCTGCGTCGCAGATTCCGGTCAATCGCGTCGGACATCCCGATGACATCGCGCACCTGGCGTCGTTCTTCGTCAGCGAGGGTGCCGGCTTCATCTCGGGCCAGGTCGTCTACGCCGCCGGTGGGCCCAAGGACTGACCTCTCCTGAACGCGTGAATGGACCATTCACGAGCCCAGACGGGTGTGAACGGTCCATTCACGCCGAACGGATGACGACCTACGGCGTCGGCATACCACGTTGACGTTCAGTGTGTCGCCGGTGACGTAGCCCGATTCGGCCGACGACAGATAGACGTACGCGCCGGCGATCTCGGCGGGCTGCCCAGCGCGTCCGAGCGGTGTTTCCTTGCCGAACTCCGGCAGTGCCGAGGTCGGCTGGCCGCCGGCTGCCTGCAGCGGTGTCCAGAACGGTCCCGGCGTAACGACATTGACGCGGATTCCCTTCGGCGCCAACTGCTGTGCGAGGGCCTTGCTGATGGTGTTGATGGCCATCTTCGTGGTCGCGTAGTCCACCAGTCCGGGTGACGGTGTGTATGCCTGGATCGAGCTGGTGTTGACGATGGTGGAGCCGGCAGGCATGTGCGGCACCGCTTCCTGGATGATCCAGAACAGTGCGTAGACGTTGGTTTTGAACGTCTGATCGAATTGTTCGGACGTCAGGTCGGCCAGATCTTCGACGAACTGCTGCTTACCTGCGACGTTGATCAGCAGGTCGAGGCCACCGAGCTCGTCGACGGCAGTGCGCACGATGCCGCGCGCGGCCTGCTCGTCGGTGAGATCTGCCGGTGCCAGGACTGCGGTGCGGCCGGCGTCGCGGATCAACTGCGCAACCTCCTGCGCGTCCTTCTCTTCTGCCGGTAGGTAATTGAGAACCACGTCGGCACCCTCGCGTGCGATGGCAATCGCTGCTGCTCGTCCGATTCCGGAATCGGCACCGGTGATCAAGGCCTTGCGGCCGGTGAGGCGTCCGGATCCGCGGTACGTCTGCTCACCGTGGTCGGCGAGGGGCTGAAGATCTGCGGCCAGGCCGGGCGGATCCTGGTGCTGCTCCGGGAAGCCGTCCTGGCGGTACTGCGTGACGGGGTTGGTGAAGGTGTACTGATCGCTCACTGTGGAATCGTCTCCGAATACGGTGAAATGCGTGAAGAACCTCTGCTTGATTCCGTGTATCTCACGCATGCCCCGAAGCGGTCGGCCACAAACTGTGACCGACCGGACCGGCGCCACGAATAACTCAGGGCAGAATCGCGTCGACATAGCCGCCGTCGACGCGTAGAGCGCCACCGGTGGTCGCAGAGGCCTGCTCGGAGCTCAGGTAGACGATCATGTTGCCGATTTCCCTCGGCTCGATCAAACGTCCGATGAGCGATTGTGGCCTGTGCTCCTTCATGAATTGCGCCTGCGCCTCGTCCCAGGGGAGGTCGTCGCCGACGAGCTCGCCGACGAACTTCTCGACGCCCTCGGTGTGGGTGGGGCCCACGATCACGGAATTGACCGTAACTCCGCTTCCTGCAGCAGCTTTCGCAAATCCGCGGGTCACTGCGAGCAGTGCGGTCTTCGTCATTCCGTAGTGGATCATCTCCTCGGGAATCACGACCGCGGAATCGCTGCAGATATTCTGGATTCGGCCCCAGCCCGCCTCGGTCATCGCCGGCAGATACGTGCGGATCAGCCGGATTGCCGAGAGCACGTTCACCTCGAAATAGCGTCGCCATTCGTCGTCGTCGATGTCGAGAGCGGGTTTGGCTCCGAAGATGCCGAGGTTGTTCACCAGAATGTCGACCACCGGCACCTTCGCGAGCAACGTCTCGACTCCGTCGGCCGTCGCGAGATCGGCAGCGACGACGATCACCCGCGCACCGGGCACTGCCGTCAGCAACTGTTCCTCGGCTGAATCCAGCGCCGACTCGCTGCGGCCGTTGAGGACCACGCGCGCACCGGCGCGGGCCAATTCGGTGGCAATCGCCAATCCGATGCCCTGACTGGAGCCGGAAATCAAAGCGGTGCGGCCGTCGAGATCGATGTTCATGAAGCCTCCCAGAGTTGTGGAACGACTCCAGTGTGCGCCTTTCGAAGACGTGAATGGTCCATTCACCGGCCCTGACGGGGGTGAATGGACCATTCACGCAGAAGCGGGCGGGGGACTACTACGAATACGAGTAGAAACCCTTACCGGTTTTGCGACCCAGCATTCCGGCGTCCACCATGCGCTGCAGCAGCGGCGGCGGGGCGTAGTGTGGTTCGCGGAACTCGGCGTACAGCGACTCGGCGACCGCGAGGGTGACGTCGAGGCCGACGGTGTCGGTCAGACGCAACGGGCCCATGGGGTGTGCGCAACCGTTGACCATGCCCTCGTCGATGTCCTCGGCGCTGGCGAAGCCGGACTCGAGCATGCGGATGGCCGAGACCATGTACGGGATGAGCAGTGCGTTGACGATGAATCCGGCGCGATCCCCGGCGCGAATCGTCTTCTTGCCCAGCGTGTTTCCGGCGTAGTCCGTCACCGCTGCGACGGTTTCCTCGCTGGTGAGCAGGCTGACGACAATCTCCACCAACGGCAGTACCGGCACCGGGTTGAAGAAGTGCACGCCGACGACCTTGTCGGGACGCTTGGTCGCGTTGGCCATCTTGATGACCGGGATCGACGAGGTGTTCGTGGCCAGGATTCCCTCGGGCTTGACGATGGAATCGAGCTTGCCGAACAGGTCCAGCTTGAGCGACTCGATCTCCGGTGCTGCCTCCACCACGAGATCGCGGTCCGCGAAGTCGTTGATATCGAGCGTCAACGCGATTGCAGCACGGGCCTTCTCGGCCGCGTCGGCTTCGATGCGACCGGACTTCACGGCACGAGCGAAGGACTTGTCGAGGCGGGCCTCTGCGGCGTCGGCCGTCGCCTGGCTCGTCTCCAGGATCAGTACGGAACTGCCGGAGCGAGCACACATTTCGGCGATGCCAGCACCCATGGTGCCGCCGCCGATGACACCTACCAGGTTGATGTCGCTCATTTGAGCAGCGCCCGCGACATGACGACACGCTGAATCTGGTTGGTGCCCTCGTAGATCTGGGTGATCTTGGCGTCGCGCATCATGCGCTCGACCGGGAAGTCGGTGGTGTAGCCGGCACCGCCGAAGAGCTGCACGGCGTCGGTGGTGACCTCCATGGCCACGTCCGAGGCGAAGCACTTGGCAGCCGCGGAGATGAACCCGAGGTTCTTCTCGCCGCGCTCGGCGCGGGCTGCGGAGCTGTAGACCATCAGGCGGGCGGCTTCGACCTTCATCGCCATGTCGGCGAGCATGAACTGCACTGCCTGGAAGCTCGAGATCGAGGTGCCGAACTGCTTGCGGTCCTTGGTGTATGCGATGGCCGCGTCGAGGGCACCCTGTGCCAGGCCGACGGCCTGTGCGCCGATGGTGGGGCGCGTGTGGTCGAGTGTTTCCAGCGCGGTCTTGAAGCCGGTACCGGGCTCGCCGATGATGCGATCGCCGGGAATCTTGCAGTTCTCGAAGTAGAGCTCGGCGGTGGGCGAACCCTTGATGCCGAGCTTCTTCTCCTTGGGGCCGACGACGAATCCCTCGTCGTCCTTGTGCACGATGAACGAGGAAATGCCGTTGGCGCCCTTGTCGGGATCGGTCACGGCCATGACGGTGTACCAATCGGACTTGCCGCCGTTGGTGATCCAACACTTGGAGCCGTTGAGGATCCAGTCGTCTCCATCGGCCTTGGCGCGGGTGCGCATGCTCGCCGCGTCGGATCCCGCTTCGCGCTCGGACAAGGCGTACGACGCCATCGCGCCACCGGCGAGGGACGGCAGGACCTGCTTCTTGAGTTCCTCGGAGCCCTTGAGGATCAGGCCCATCGTGCCGAGCTTGTTGACCGCGGGGATCAGCGAGGACGAGCCGCAGACGCGTGCGACCTCTTCGATGACGATGCAGGCAGCGACGGAATCGGCACCCTGGCCGTCGTATTCCTCGGGAACGTGAATGGCGTTGAAGCCGGAAGCGTTGAGCGCTTTGAGTGCTTCCTCGGGGAAGCGGGAGTCCTCGTCGACCTCTTTGGCGTACGGAGCGATCTCCTTCTCCGAGAGCGCCCGAATGGCTGCGCGCAGTTCGTTGTGCTCGTCGGGCGATTGGTACAGATCGAAGTCGGGATTTCCGGCCATGTCGGCCACGCTCCTCGGTGTGTCGGGGGTGGCACTGCCCACGGAGGGCACTCAGTGCCAAGGATTGCCCCAGTGTACGTCCGAATTCGGACCTGTTCAAGACCGGGTCTCCGGCATCCGGCACTCAGTGCCATCGCGTCGGGTGGCTCAGGTGCTTGTGTGATCGGCCAACGCGTCGACGACTTTGCTGACGGACGTGCCCCGGGGGAACGACGCGACGACGATCTCACCGAAGAACTGCGCGCGCACTTGCGCGAGTGCCGAACGCAGATCCTCCACGGACGTAGGGAGGCCGTCGCGGATCATCCGACGAAGGATGTAGTTGTGCGTCGCGGTCACCGTGGCCGAGAACTGCAGGATCTCGAGGTGAGGGTGATCGGGCAGAACGCGCTGCAGATAGTCGACGAAGAGTCTGTCGTAGCGGAACACGGTGACGATTTCTCGATCGCGCAGTGCGGGGATCTTGTGCACCACCTGGTAGCGCAGGCGCGACATGTCCTGCCAGTCGGAGAACCGCTCGTACACCAGCTGCGCGGCATCGCACACGGCCCGCCAGGGATCGCCCTCGTTCGCTTCCAGGAACGCGCCGGCCTGCTCGAGCAGTATTTCGTGATCGGCGAAGACGACGTCTTCCTTGGCGCGGAACTGACGAAAGAATGTCCGACGCGAGATGCCTGCGGCACCGGCGATGTCGTCCACCGTCGTCGACTCGTAGCCCTTGACGGAGAACAGGTCGAGGGCCGCCGTGGCCACGGTGAGCCTGAAGTCGGTGGATTCTTCGGGGTCTCCGCGCATGGGAGTGAAGGTAGCCGAGTTTCGGGACGGGCAGGGAGGTCGTCCACTTCGGTCTGTTGATTGCTAGTGTTCGCAAGTAGCCTGCTGCGCGGTGGCGGGTGCCACGGGAGGACTTCATGGCCACGGATTCGAGCCGGCCGCTCTACAGAATGAAAGCCGATTTCTTCAAGACGTTGGCGCATCCCGCCCGTATTCGCGTGCTGGAGTTGCTGAGCGAGCGCGAGCATGCCGTGTCCGAGATGCTTCCGGAGATCGGCATCGAGCCGGCCAATCTGTCTCAGCAGTTGTCCATCCTGCGTCGCGCCGGTCTCATCGAAGGCACTCGGGAAGGCCTGTCGGTGTCCTACACGTTGACGTCGCCGAAGGTGGCCGACCTGTTGGTCGTCGCGCGGGAAATACTCACGGGAGTGGTGGCCAACCAGGCCGAGCTGCTGGACGGCGAGTCCGGAGCACGTACCTGACTCGACGGCCCGGGATGGTCTGGCTCACGTCCCTGTTCACTTGATTTATTACTTGCTAAACTTAGCAAGTAGCTAGATCAGGATCGATGAGTTCTCAGAAAGCGTCACATGTCCGAACCGACGAAACCTTCCCGCACGACCGACGCCGTCAGGGCTGTGACCGCGCTGCTGCCCAGGTGGAGCGAGTGGAAACCGGCCTTCCGCGCACCCGGTGCGGATCTGCTGGCCGGTCTGATCGTGGCCCTGGTCGCGTTGCCTCTGGCGCTCGGCTTCGGCGTCAGCACCGGGCTGGGTGCGGCAGCGGGTCTGACCACGGCGATCATCGCGGGAGTCGTCGCCGCGGTGTTCGGTGGATCCAGATTTCAGGTGTCCGGGCCGACCGGCGCCATGACGGTGGTGCTCGTGCCGATCGTCGCCGAGTACGGGCCGACCGGAGTGCTCGCCGTCGGGCTGATGGCCGGAATCATTCTGCTGGCGCTCGCCGGTGCAGGCGTCGGACGAGCCGTCCGGTACATGCCGGCACCCGTCATCGAGGGGTTCACCGCAGGCATCGCCGTCGTCATTGCGCTGCAACAGGTTCCGTCGGCCCTGGGTATCACCGACGCCGAGGGCGAGAAGGTCTGGCAGTCCGCGTTCGACGCGGTGCGCTCGTTCGTCTCGAATGCGAGCGTTCTGACGCCCACCGTGGCCGTCACGGTCGCGATCGTCATGCTGGTCGGCGGCCGCTTGGCTCCGAAAATCCCGTTCTCCCTTGTTGCGGTCGCCGGAGCAACGGTGGTCACTCAGTTGTTCGACCTCGACATCGCCCGCATCGGCACCATTCCGTCGTCGTTGTCCGCCCCGAGCCTGAGCTTCTTCCACCTCGGTGACGTGACGGCGTTGTTGGCACCGGCGTTCGCCGTCGCTGCGCTGGCTGCACTGGAATCGCTGCTGTCCGCGACCGCGGCAGACTCGATGGGCGTCGGCGCGCGGCACAATCCCGATCGCGAACTGTTCGGGCAGGGACTCGCCAATATCGCCGCGCCGTTGTTCGGCGGTATTCCCGCCACCGGTGCCATCGCCCGTACTGCCGTCAACGTTCGGTCCGGAGCGCGCACCAGGCTCGCCGCGCTCACCCACGCGGTGATCCTCGCCGCCATCATGTATTCCGCCGCGGGCTTGGTGGCCGACATTCCCCTCGCGGCTCTGGCCGGGGTTCTCTTGGCGACGACCGTGCGCATGGTCGAAACAGCCTCCATCCGAGCAATTTCCCGCGCCGGTCGCGGCGACACCGTGGTGATGGCGTCGACCTTTCTCGTCACGGTTCTGTTCGATCTGGTGACGGCCGTGGCGGTCGGCGTCGGGTTCGCTGCGGTGCTGGCACTGCGCGCCGTCGCGCGTTCGGCCACGGTCGAGCAGGTACCGCTCGATGCACTCGACGCGGTCTCGAAGGAAGAAGAAGGTCTGCTGCGTGAGCACATCGTCGCCTACCGCATCGACGGTGCACTGTTCTTCGGAGCTGCGCACAGCTTTCTGCTCGAGCTCGCCGACGTGTCGGACGTGAAAGTGGTGATCCTGCGCATGTCGCGAGTGACCACCATCGATGCCACCGGAGCTCTGGTCCTCAAGGACACGATCACCGAACTCGAACATCGCCGCATCACCGTCCTCATCTCCGCAGCCAAACCCGAACACCTGCGTCCGCTGACGGCGCTGGGCGTGTTCACCACCAAGGACGACGAAGCGCGCCGTGTTTTCGAGACCACGCCGCAGGCCATCGCCTACGCGCGCACGTTGGTGACCGAGGCAACCGCGCCTCGCGGGTAGGGTCGTAGATCACACTTGCGTAGGAAAGGACCCGCTCACCGTGGCTCTCGTTGCCGGCATCGACTCCTCCACCCAATCGTGCAAAGTCTTCGTTCGTGACGCCGAGTCGGGGGAGTTGGTCCGCCAGGGGCGAGCCGCCCATCCCGACGGTACCGAGATCGACCCGCAGCGATGGAAAGATGCGCTCGACGAGGCGATCGCTGCCGCAGGCGGACTCGACGACGTGGACGCGGTGTCGGTGGGCGCGCAGCAGCACGGCATGGTCTGTCTCGACGACAACGGATCCGTGGTCCGTAAAGCCCTGCTGTGGAACGACACTCGATCGGCGCAGGCCGCGACGGACCTGGTGTCCGAGTTGGGCGAAAAAGAAGGCACCGACGGCGGGCAGGCCTGGGCCGACGCCGTCGGAGTGGTTCCGTTGGCTTCGATCACCGTCGCCAAGTTGCGATGGCTCGCCGACCACGAGCCCGAGAACGCCGATCGCACTGCGGCGGTGTGCCTTCCGCACGATTGGCTGAGCTGGCAGCTCGGCGGGGCATCAGGGCTCGACGCTCTGGCCACCGATCGAGGCGACGCCAGTGGCACCGGATACTTCTCCGCGGCCACTGACGAATATCGAACGGATCTGCTGCAGTTCGGTTTTCGGGGTCGTAACCCACTGCTGCCCCGCGTGGCCGCACCCAACGAGACCATCGGCCGCACTCGCAGCGGGGCACTGATCGGCCCGGGTACCGGAGACAACGCCGCGGCAGCCCTCGCCCTCGACGCTCAGCCCGGCGATGTGGTGGTCTCGATCGGCACGTCGGGTGTCGTATCTGCCGTGACCTCGGTTGCGGCCGCAGACGGTTCGGGTCTGGTCGCGGGATTCGCCGACGCCACCGGCCGGCAGTTGCCGTTGGTGTGCACCCTCAACGCGGCCCGGGTGCTCGATGCGACAGCGCGGATGCTGGGCGTCGATCACGACGAGTTGTCGCGGTTGGCGCTGTCGACGACGAGCGACGGTGTGGTGATGGTGCCGTACTTCGAGGGCGAGCGCACTCCCAATCGTCCCGATGCATCCGGTGCGATTCATGGTCTGCGACTGAACAATTCGACGCCGGGCCACCTCGCGCGAGCGGCCGTCGAGGGACTGCTGTGCGGTTTGGCCGACGGTATCGACCATCTGCGTTCGCAGGGGGTCGAGACGAAGCGGGTGCTGCTCATCGGCGGCGGTGCGAAGTCTGCGGCATTGCGCGAGTTGGCCCCGGCCATTCTCGGCGTTCCGGTGATCGTGCCCGAGCCGGGTGAATACGTCGCCGACGGTGCCGCGCGCCAGGCGGCGTGGACACTGGCCGGGACCAGCGAGCCGCCGACCTGGGCGCAGGCAAAGTCGAAGACATACGAGGCCGACCCGACCCCGGCGGTGCGGGAGCGCTACGCGCAGGTGAGCGGAAACTCGTAGCAGGCTACGAGTTTCCGTGCACGTGCGGCGCAGCCGCTCAAGGAATCAGGCGCGCGTCTCGGTAGCGCTGGATCACCGAGGCAATGGCGTCCGGGGTGGATCGGAAGCCCAGGAATCCGGCCTTCTTCGACTTGTTCATGTCGGTCAGGCATTCCATGTCGCGACCGAGGTCGCCGTCGGTGTGCCACCACGACGCGAGGCGTGAGACGTCGCGTTCGACCAGATCGTGCTTCTCGGCGATGCGCTTCCACGTTGCGGCCGCGTTGGACATGCGGGGTTCGAGTGGACGCGGTTCGCTGTCGTAGCCCTCGGGCTCGACGCCGAAGTGCGCGGCGAACTGCGGCCACAGCCAGCGCCAGCGGAAGACGTCACCGTTGGCGATGTTGAACGCCTCGTTGTGTGCGTTGTCGTCGGTTGCGGCCCACACCATCTGCTCGGCGAGCAGGTCCGCGTCGGTGAGGTCGGTGAGGCCGTTCCACTGTGTCTCGGAACCGGGGAAGACGAACTTCTCGCCGAGCTCCTTGCAGATTGCTGCGTACACGGACAGCGTCAACATCATGTTCATCGCGTTGCCGACCGCGAATCCGGAGATGGTGTGCGCGCGGTGCACGCTCCATCCGAATCCGAACTTCTCGGCACCGGCGAACAATTCGTCTTCCTGCGCGTAGTAGAAGTTGGGAGTGTCGAGGCGATCCTCGGTCTCGTGGAACGGCGTCTCGGCCATCACTGCCTCGCCGTAGGCATCGAACGGCCCGAGGTAGTGCTTGAGTCCGGTCATCAGCGCGACGTGCTTCACCGAGTCGAGGGGGCCGAGCACGTTCAGCACGTTGCGTAGCGTCGCCGAGTTGACCTCGATGTTCTCCTGCTCGGAGTCCTTCTTCATCCATGCGGTGAAGAACACGACCTCGGGGCGGACGTCGTTCAGCGCCTCCTCGAGCGAGGCCGGGTCGAGCAGATCGGCGGCCACACCGATGACGCCGTCGACCGGAGTGCTGCCACTACGGCTGAGTCCGTACGTGTCCCAGCCTGCGTCGAGAGCAACGCGGCACAAGGCTTGTCCGGAGATGCCGGTGGCACCGACGATCAATGCGCGGGTGTTGTTCGTAGTCATCGACACCGACTACCCGATCGACGCGTTCCGACACGAGATGGCGATTCAACTCACTATTTCGTGAGTTAGGCGAGCGCCGACACCTGCTGGACAACGAGCACGAGCGCGCCGACGGCGGAGACGCTGATCGCGACGATGCGCAGGCGTCGACGGTCGAGCACGCGGTTGACGAGACGGGATAGCAAAAATCCGAGAACGGTCGCCGGGGCCAGGAACACGAACAGCGTGGCGGTATGGGCATCCACCGCGCCGGCGACCGCGAGTACCGCCAGCGAGATGATCGAGCCGACGAGAAAGAAGCAACTCATGGTGCTGCGCAGTTCGGCTCCGGTGTTGCGTTGCCACACCAGTGCCATCGGGGGTCCGCCGATCGAGGTGGCCGTTCCCAGAATTCCCGACGCGGCCCCGGCTACCACCAGATTTCGTCTGTGCGGCAACGGGACCCAACCGAAGGATGTCAGTGCGACGCCGCCCAGCACCACCAGCGCGAGCAGGATGGCCAGTCCGCGCTCGGGCAACAGCACGAGCAGTAGTGCGCCCACCACCGAACCGGGTAGCCGACCGGCCAGCGCCCACCCTGCACCCGAGAGGTTCAGGGCAGTGCGATCACGAATCAGAACGAGCACACTGACGACCACGGCCAGCATGATGAGCGTCGCCGGGATCAGGCCGGGGTCCACGATCGCCACGATGGGCGCGGCGAGCATGCCCATCCCGAATCCGATGGACGCCTGCATCGCCGATGCGAAGAAGATGGCCAGGGCGACGACGAAGAATCCGGTGACGCTCAGGTGTGTCGCCATCACGTCCCGGCGGCGACGAGGCCGAGATTGCCTGCGACGAGGGGATAGTGACATTCGGCGATGTGATCGGCCTCGTCCGCGTCGAGCGCCACCGGGGGTGCCTCACTGGCACACAGGTCGGTCGCCTTCCAGCAGCGCGTGCGGAAACGGCATCCCGACGGCGGATTCAGCGGCGACGGTACCTCGCCCTTCAGCAGGATCTTCGTCCCGCGGTTCGACGCGTCGAGAGTGGGTGCGGCCGACATCAACGCCGCGGTGTAGGGGTGGGCGGGCCGATCGAATACTGCCTCGGTGGCTCCGGATTCGACGATGCGTCCCAGGTACATCACCGCAACACGGTCGGCGACGTGTCGCACCACCGACAGATCGTGCGAGATGAACACGTAGGAGATGCCGAGTTGCTTCTGCAGATCGTTGAGCAGGTTGAGCACCTGCGCCTGTACCGAGAGATCGAGTGCAGAGACCGGCTCGTCGCAGATGATCACGTCGGGGTTCAGCGCGAGCGCCCGCGCGATGCCGAGGCGTTGGCGTTGACCACCGGAGAACTCCTGCGGGAAGCGGTTCTCGTCGCTCGGGCGCAGGCCCACCAGGTGCAGCAGTTCGCGGACCCGTGCCGAGCGATCGCGGCGAGTCTTGTACAGGCCCTTGTGGGTTCGCCACGGCTCGCCGATGATATCGCCTGCCGTCATGCGTGAGTTCAGGGAACCGTACGGGTCCTGGAACACCATCTGCACGCGTCGACGCCACGCGAGGAGTTCCTTGCCGCGCAGCGCGAACGGATCGATGCCGTCGAAGGCGACCGTGCCCGAGTCGGGTCGTTCGAGCATCATCAGGGTGCGCGCGAGAGTGGATTTGCCGCAACCGGATTCGCCCACCAGCCCCAGGGTCTCACCGCGTCGCAGATCCAGGTCGATGGCGTCGAGGGCACGGAGCTTGCCGCGGCCGACGTCGAAGGTCTTGTTCAGACCGCGCACGGTCAACAGTTGCTCAGACATGGCTGGTTACCTCGTTCGGGAAGTGGCAGGCCGACATTCGGCCGGTACCGACGGATTCGAGCGGCGGGCGAGCACTGATGCAGATGTCGCGGGCCAGGGGGCAGCGGGCCTGGTACACACACCCGTCGGGAATGGAATGCAGGTCCGGTGGCGTGCCGCCGATCGACTTGAGATCCTCACCGCGGACGGCGTGGACGGGCACCGAGTCGAGCAGTCCCTTTGTGTATGGATGGCGCGGTTCACTGAACACCTCGGACACCGGTCCGGTCTCCACCACGTTGCCCGCATACATGATGGCGACCCGATCGGCCTCCTCGGCGACCAGCGCGAGGTCGTGGGTGATCAGCACGACGGCCATGTCGTGTTCGGTACGTAATTCCTTGAGCAGAGCCATGATCTGGGCCTGGACCGTCACGTCGAGCGCGGTGGTGGGTTCGTCGGCCAGCAGTACCGACGGACTCAGTGCCACGGCCATGGCGATCAGCAGACGTTGGCGCATACCGCCGGAGAACTGGTGTGGGTACGAGTCGGCTCGCGACTCCGGTTCCGGGATACCGACCCGGGTCATCAGCGCGATGGCTTCCGCGCGTGCTTGTTTGGCGGACATACCCCGGTGAATCCGAAATGGTTCGGCCAGTTGGGTTCCGACGGTGTAGACGGGATTGAGGGCTGTCAGGGCGTCCTGGAAGACGATGGCCAGTTCTGTGGCGGCAATGGTGCGCCGCACTTTGGTCTTGGCGGTGACCAGGTCCACCTCACCCATTTCCACCGAGCCGCCGGTGATGTCGGCGATCGGCTCGAGCAATCCGACGATGGCCTGTGCCGTCATGGACTTGCCGCAGCCGGATTCACCGAGCAGAGCCAGGGTTTCACCGCGTCGGGCGGTGAAGGTGACGTTGTCGACGGCGCGAATGACGCCCGACGGAGTCCGCAGATCGACGGTCAGTCCGCGAACGTCGAGGGCGACGCTGCCGGTGTCGGGTCGCTGGGGTGCGGTTGCCGGTGCGCTCATGAGACGACCTTTCGTGCGGGGATCAGGCGAGACCGCTTGGAGCGGGGAACGTTGAGCCGCCACCGCTGCGCCGGATCGGTGGCGATGCGGGCCCAGGCAGCGAGCACGGTGGCCGAGACGGTCGTCAGCACGATGGCCAGACCGGGGAAGAACGAGAGCCACCAGGCGGTCTGCAGGTAGGTGCGGCCCTGCGAGACCATCAGTCCCCACGAGACGTCGGGCGGCTGAATGCCGATGCCCAGGAAGCTCAGTGACGATTCGGCGAGAATTACGAAGCAGAAGTCCAGGGTCGCGACGGTGAGCAGGGTCGGCAGCAGAATCGGGGCCACATGCCGTCTGATCACCGATCCGCTCTTCGCACCGAAGGTGCGGGCGGCGTCGACGAACAACCGACTCTGCAGTTCGGCGGACTCGGCGCGGGCGGTACGTAGGTAGATCGGAATGCGCGTAACAGTGAGGACCAGAACGATGTTCGCGGCACTGGGCGAGAAGACGTAGAGCACCACGACGGCCATCAGCAGCGACGGGAAGCTGAGGATCACGTCGGCGACGCGCATGGCCGCGGTCTCACGCCAACCGCGATGGAAGCCGGCCCACATGCCGATGAACGAGCCGATGATCGCCGAGAGGATCACGGCCGGAATGGCCACCGAGAGTGTGGTTCTGCTGGCCACGATCAGCCGGGCCAGCATGCTGCGTCCCAGCGGATCCGTGCCGAGGATGTTCATCCACCCGGTGTCGAGGGTGAACGGCGGCAGATTCGAGCGGTCCAGATCCTGATCGGTGGCAGCGTCGCCGACGAGCATCGGGCCGAAGATCGCGGTGAGGAAGACCAGTACCAAGATCGCGGCGGCGACGGTGGCGACCCTGTCTCGCAGCAGCAGCTTCCACAGCGGAGCCGACGCCTTGCGGGCTTCCACCGGAACCGACGGCGGAACATCCTCGGGCTCGGATGTTTTCGGTGCTTCGAAGTCGAGTGACATGTTCTTACCTAGACCTTCACCTTGTCGCGAACCCGGGCGTCGAGCAGTGCGTAGCAGGCATCGATGACGATGTTGAGCACGAATATGCTCACCGCGGTCAACAACACGGCCGCCTGCAGAACAGCGAAATCTCTCTGCAGGATGGCGTCGATCATCAACTTTCCGATGCCGGGCCAGCCGAAGATGGCCTCGACGACCACCGCGCCGTTGACGAGCCCGACCATCAGGTCGCCGGCAACCGTGAGCGCCGGTGCAGCGGCGTTGCGTAGAGCGTGGTGGGTGACGACTCGAAGATCGCCTGCCCCTTTGCTTCTCGCGAGCCGGACGTACGGTGCCGACAGAGCCGAGACCATCGCGCCGCGAACCACCTGTGTCAGTACGCCGAGAGGGCGAATGAGCAGGGTGGCGATCGGCAGCACCCAGGAGAGCATTCCGCTGTCCACGCCCGAGGTGGGCAGCCAGCCGAACAGGATGGCGAAGACGTAGACGCCCATGATGGCGAACCAGAAATCGGGGATGGACGCGGCCGTCATCGACAGCAGGCTCGAGATGCGATCGGCCAGCGAATTCGGTCGGTAGGCAGCCCAGCACCCGATGACCACAGCACCCAGGATGGCGAGGAACATCGTCGCGAACGCCAACTGCAATGTTGCAGGGAAGGCCCGCAAAGCCATTGCTGCTGCGTCCTCGCCGGTGCGCAGCGACTGCCCGAAGTCCAGTTGAACGACGCCCCTGAAGTAGTCCATCAGTTGCGTCAGGACCGGCTGGTCGAAGCCGTTGGTGGCGCGGAACGCCTCGCGTTGCGCCTGGGTTGCAGACTCGGGCAGGTACAGGCTGGTGGGGTCGCCGGTGAGCCGAGCGAGGAAGAACACGCCCAGCAGAACGACGAACAGCGGGATCAGGCTGGTGTAGATCCGTCGGCGCAGGAATCTGAACATGTCAGGGCCTCTCGGTGTCGGCGCGGGTCATGGCGGCGAGATGCATTTCGTCGACCGTGGCCGAGTTGGGGGTGTAATCGACCGAGGATGCCTTGGCGAGCACCCCGTTCATGTGCGCGATGTAGGCCATCTGCATGATGTCCTTCGGTTCGTCGGCGAATACCTGCGCGTAGGCGGCCTGCCTGTCCTCGCCGGTGAGAGCCCCCGCGGCAGCGATCTTCCGGTCGAATTCAGCTGTGCCGTAGGCACTCTGGAATCCGTCACTGGTGAAGTACTGATCGACGGTGAACGCGGAGTCGCCGGCTTGATTGCCGTGCTGAATCACCAGCAGATACGGGCCGACGTCGGGGAACGGCCGCTCCTGGTACTCGGCGGTGCCTGCGGCGTCCATCATTTCGATCGTGACGTTCATGCCGATCTTGGACAGTGAGTTCTGGATGACCTCCACCGTCTCGTTGATCTTCGGGAACTGCCCGGTGCGTCCGATCAGGCGGATCTCGGTATCGACGGGTACGCCATCGGCCCGGGCCTCGTCGATCAGTGTGCGGGCCTGGTCCATGTCGTAGGGCCACGGTGTCAAGTCCTCGTTGAAGCCGACGACGCCCTCGGAGATCAATTGTTCTGCAGGGGAGCCGAGTCCACGGAACAGTGCCTTGACGATGCCCTCGCGATTGATGGCGTAGTTGATCGCCTGGCGTACGCGCATGTCGTCCAGGGGCGGTTGCATGGCCTGGATGCGCAGCGCCGTGGTTTCGTTGTTGGGGTACGCGACTCCCAGATCGCCTGCACCGTCCTCCGGTCCGACCGAGGTGGCGATCTCGGCCTCACCGTTGGTGACCATCGAGGCGCGAACGCTGCCCTCGCTGCGCCACTGGTACTCGGCCCTGGCGTACTCGGGCTTCGGGCCCCAGTAGGTTTCGTTGCGCACCAGCGAGAGCTTCTGGCCGTAATCCCAGCGCTCGATCGCGAACGGTCCCGTTCCGATCGGCTCGCGTACTCGCTCGGTGTAGCTCGAGGTGCGGGGCACCATCTCCACGAACGAGAGCCGAAGCGGCAGAATGGGATCGGGCTCGGGCGACTGCACGGTCAGCGTCATCGGGTCGACTGCGGTGACCACCAGGTTCGCGTCGCCGAACACGTACCCCTCGACGTTGCAGCCCAGTTCGGAATTGACGGTGCGATCGATCGAGAACGCGGCGTCCTCGGCCTCGAAGGGACTGCCGTCGCTGAACGTCACGCCGGGGTGGATGGTGAACGTCCATTCGGTGTCGGAGGTCTGCTCCCACGAATCGGCGAGCTTGGGCTCGAGATCGCCGGTGCTGGGGTTGCGTTCCATGAGCGGCTCGGTGATGTTCGAGCGCGTCACCACACCCACCGACGTGAGCGAGACGTCGCAGGCTTCGAGGGTCGGCGGCTCCTGCGGCAGAACGATGCGAAGAGTATCTGCGCGGGCGGCTCCGCCGTTGTTGGAGTTGGCGACGGTGCAGCCGCTCGCGACAAGTGAAAGTGACAGCGCGCCAACGACTATTGCGGCGACGCGGTGGGTCCGTCCCTGCTGCACGAAGAGTGCAGGGCTCATGGTGGCCTCCAGTGGGAAAAAGGATCCGCGTCTGCAAGTCGCAGCCGAATCTGTGACGGTAGACACACGGTATGAGCGGGCCGTATCCACCGTCAACCGGACGAAATCGACTTTTCGACCAGTTCTGTGGGTCACAGTGGCGGCTCCGCTGCGGTCCGAGTCACAGCATTGCTGGACTGACCAGGCAAGATGCATGTCGACCCCGACAGGGCTGCATCGGCGACGCGTCGTTCATGCCGTTTGGGTATCGGTCCATGTTATTTCCGTGTTGGACAGGTATTCGAAGGGCGGCATACCGTACAGGAAACGTGCACGCTCCACCATCTCGCGAGGAGAACCATGGTCACCGTCAGCTCGCAGAAAACCTCTGTGTCTCAATCCGATTCGCAACGAGGCGGTCGAGTTCTCCGAGTGGGACCGCTGAAGCCGTCGTTGATGGACACCCTGGTTACCGAGTACGACGCGCTGGAACTGCCCGAGGGCGACGATCGCGACGAGTTCCTGTCCGAGCACGGTGCGTCGATCTCTGCGGTGGTCACCTCCGGCCGCACCGGCGTCGATGCTGCGTTGATGGAACGGTTGCCGCAGCTCGGAGCCGTTGTGAACTTCGGCGTCGGCTACGACACCACCGACGTCGACGCGGCAGCCGAACGCGGCGTCGTCGTCAGCAACACCCCCGACGTGTTGACGGACTGTGTGGCCGACCTCGCCGTCGGTCTGGTGATCGACACCGTGCGCGGCCTGTCCTCGGCCGAGCGATTCGTGCGCGCCGGCCGCTGGCCCACCGAGGGCAACACGCCACTGACGCGTCAGGTCACCGGAAAGCGCGTCGGAATAATCGGACTGGGTCGCATCGGCTCGGCAATTGCCGATCGGCTCAACGGTTTTCGCTGCGAGATCTCGTACCACAATCGCAACGAGATAGACGGTTCGCCCTACGTTTACGCTGCCAGCCCGACAGCGCTCGCCGAGAACGTCGACGTACTGATCATCGCCGCATCCGGCGGTTCGGGGACTGCGCATCTGGTGGACCGCGCAGTGCTCGAAGCTCTGGGACCGCAGGGGTACTTGATCAACGTGGCCCGCGGGAGCGTCGTCGACGAGGAGGCCCTCATCGAGTTGCTCGCTGCGGGGAAGCTCGCCGGAGCCGGCCTGGACGTGTTCGCCCACGAACCGAACGTGCCCGACGCCCTGGTGGCCATGGACAGCGCGGTGCTGCTGCCGCACGTGGGCAGCGCAACGGTGGAGACGCGGGCCGCGATGGAAGCGCTCACGCTCGAGAACCTCGATCGCTTTCTTGCCGACGGCACCCTCGTCACGCCGGTGACGCGATGACCGTCGTCGTCGGCTACTCGCCGACCACCGAGGGAAAAGGCGCGCTGCCCTTCGCTTTTCGCGAGGCAAGCATGCGCGGGACGGACTTGATCGTCGTCGCCGAGGACAGCAGTGCATCCGACGCCGACTTCGGTGCGGCCGTCGAATCCGCCCGTGAGGAGGCGTCGGCCATCGGGGTGGCGACGAAAATTCACGACAACGAAGCGGGCCGCTCGCATGCCGACAATCTGATCGACCTGTCGTTCGAGGAGCAGACGCAACTGGTCGTCATCGGCATCAGGCGTCGATCACCCGTCGGAAAGCTGTTCATGGGCAGCATCTCTCAGCGCGTTCTGCTCGAGGCGCACTGCCCGGTGACGGCCGTCAAGCCGCCGGTGGGGACACAGCGTTGAGTGCGCTTCATCGGCGGGTCCTGCCGTGTCGAATCAACACCGCGATACCCAGTCCGATCAGGGTCAGAATCAATGGTGCAACTATCGCCATGTTCGAGCCGATCGCAGTGAACAAGATGAACGCCGCGAGAGCCGCGAGGAAGTACACAGCAGCGAAACGCGGTGTCCAGAAAACAGTGTCCATCGGGCCCTCCTGAGTGAGAAGCGATGTGGCGGCGTCCGAAACCTTTACCGGAAGCCGCACTGGTAAATCCTAAGTCAAAGTAACGACCGTCCGCCACCCCTGTCATGCAGACGATCCATCTATCCAAGAATCTCGCGTAGCGGTCTCTCGAACCTCAGAGGTGCTCGAGCTGGTAGGTCGATTTCGTGTCGGTGGGTCGGGCGACAGTTTTCATACCCACGGGGGAGAGTGTGGGTATCCGGCGATCTAAGGCCAACCACTCGGCAAGGTCCACCCACGATGTCTCGGCCCCACCTGGAAGGAACCTGGCAGGTGCCAGCACAAGCCTGGATCACCCTCATCGTCGGTTTGATTGCCGTCGTCGGCGTGGTGGGAACCGTCAGCCAGCGCACTCGGGCGGACAACCGTTCTCAATCCTGGCTTCACTAGTCCGTTGGACACGTGTCCGGAGTATTTCTGCGAAGTGCTCTCGTCTCGCAAAGTGCTTCGTGGCGCGGATGAGGTTGAAGGCGCGCCAACACCAGGCAGGTCGCGCTGAGGCAGAACCCCCGACGAAGGTGCGAGAAGGGGTGTCTCAAGGTCTGGGTGGAATTGTTCGTTGATTGCGTGACCGCGATGGACGTGGTCGCCTGTGAAGGCATCGAGGTCGGCGGTCCGACTATCGGGCACCTGCCAATGGAATTGGCAGGTGCCTCAATGCTTTAAACAATCTCGTCCAGCCATCTGTCGATGACGCGCTTGAGGACATCGGGTCGAAGGCGCTTGACCTCTTCGATTTCGGTAACCCTTTTTCTGACCTTCGCAACCCACTCGGACGGGAAATTGAACGGCAATCGTTCGGAAGTGCGTGGCGTCCGTACCGGGGTTTTGCTTAGCTCCTCGGTCGGAAATAGGTCGAGCAAAGACATCATCTGGCGCGGGGTGGGTGCGAGCGGTTGCCCGGCGACTCCCCACTTCAGAATGGAGTTTCCGGCGCTTTCCACACACAAGCCGTCTTTGTGCGCGAAGTCGTGCCGGATTTGAGAGAGCTCGTAGAAGAACTCCGACTTCACATCGTTCCTGTCCCAACCGTGGCCTTCGGCGTCAGTTCCGTGTGCGGTCGCAAGTCTTTCCCGATACACGTCTTCCCACATCGCAGCGATGGTGCCGAACCATTGGCCATATGCCATCCGGTACAGGGGTGGAGGTGTGCCACCGCTGAACATCTCAGCAAAAGCGGCGGCTTCGTTTCCGGGTGTCATGATGGAAGGGGGAGCGGTCATCAGGCTCGATAACATCGACATGGGAACTGCACCATCAGTATTTGTGCTCTGCAGCTTCATTGTCGGCACATTCAGGTGGTCACCGACGGCCTTGCCGTTGTCCTTTGATTCACGCCACTCAACGATTTTCGTCGACAGCGCGTGGCACGCGGTCAGTGTGAGCAGCAGCGCGACCCGGTAGCTCTCGGCGAATTCGGCGATCACTTCGTCGACCGTTTGCACGCGTAGGGAGGGGTCCCCATCCAGGGTTGTCGCAACCGATCCAGCGGCAGCTCGTAGCTCATCCAATGCGTCGCGCAGCTCACCGTTCGTTTTAGGGAGGTTAGGTTTGCCCAGTGAATCGAACTTGTGCAGAGCCGCCGCCAGCGGAGCGATGGCTAGCGCGATGTGTCCCGCGGGCGCATCGCCGTCGAGAGCTTCGATCTGGTCCGCGAACACGCCTTGGAGCGTTCCTACGATAGTGGCCATGTTTATCCGTGCGTCGCGGTCGACGGGTAGGCCGCCCGTCAGCATTTGATCCGTGGTCGAGTGCACGGAGCGGGCGTTCGCGAGCCAGCGTTCGCGACGGTCGTGGAGTGCCATTCCCACAGGATAGACACTGCGCATGTGACGGGATCCGTGTTCGAGGACTGGTGAAGTTCTGTTCGGACAGTCGGTCCGCGTGTCTGGCGCAGGTCGCTTTACGGTCGGTAATACCCTGCAGGTATGAGGCAAGGTCTGGACCGAGCGCAACTCAATATCGGTTGAGGTGAATCGTGGCGGTCGGCTGGTTCGTGAGATTCTACGATTTCAGCCGCCCGTTAGTTCGAGTTGACGTCGCGGGGATCGCCTTCGACGATGTACTCGCACTAGCCAAAGCCAACGGGGCCAGACATGGAACGCCTTACTTTCTGAGTCCAGGGGGCAGGGCAGATGGCCGACTCAACGCTTTTTGGCGCTCGCCGGTGCTTTGGGGCGCAGCAGATAGCACAGTCCGTCGCTACGCCCTCAGCATCAAAGTCTGGTTGGACTTCCTACACGCCGTGGACGTCGAATGGACCGCGGCCACCTCGAACGACCTCGCAGTGTTCAAGAACTGGCGGATGTCAGTAGAAAGCAATCCGGATCCTGTATCTGCCAACACATTCCGGTTGGACCTGGCTGCCGTGCGGAAGCTGTATCTGTGGGCTGCAGACGAGTGCGGCGTGGCGAATCCCGTGCGGAGCCATGTGCTGTCGGGCGGCTACCGAGGCGAAACTCGGCTGGACGCCACGCCTTCGGATATCCGCACGTCAGACGTCAAATGGATGACTCCTTCGGCATTTCGGCAATGGCGCACCATCGGTTTGAGCGGATACACGCGCGACGGCCAGCAGCGTGAACGGTGGGTTGGACGCACAGAGGACCGCGACGTCGCGTACGCAGACGGGCTCTACGGTGCCGGGCTGCGGATGGGGGAGTGGGCCAGCGTGCTCACGTCCGAAATTCCCGGGGTCTCGACGGAGCGACTACTGCGTCTCAGGCTCGCATCGGCCTGCGCAAAGTCCGGCGTCTCTCGTCCCTACTGGTTGCGGCGAGCGGTCTTACAGGCTGTTCGGTTCTACATCGAGGACGGTAGCCGTCAGGCGGTAGTGGCAGCAGCTCAGCGCAATGGACGGTACGACGTCGTCCCTAATAAATGGGTGGTCGATGAGATCGGTTCGAACGGCATCTTGCTGGCAACCGATCAGGACGGGGTGCGACGTCGGGTGAATGTGGACAGCGTGGGTCCTTCGTTGCGGAGTCGACTGTTCATCCGTACTCCGGCGGGATTGGAACCGATGATGTTGTTCCTCAATATGGATGGTCTTCCGCGACATAAAGCAGCTTGGTACAACACCTTTCGTGATGCGAACAGGCGAGCGGCAAAGGAGCTGGGTGACCGGTCCGGGAGGCTGTGGTGTCGCCCGCACATGCTGCGGCACAGCTTCGCGCTGCGGTGGTACTGCATTGCGACCTTCGTCGCCTGGCAACGAACCGACATGCTCACCGTCGCCGAGCGCCGAGATTTCCGCAACCAGCTGGGCGACGTCTGGTTCTTGTTGGCGACGTTGCTCGGGCACCGAAGTGCGGAAACTACCAGGCAGGTCTATCTGGAGCCGTTTCAAGGGTTGCAGGTCGAACAGCTGGTGGCGCTGATGGACGCAGACGATCGGGACGCGCTGGAGCGGTTGGCCGGCGCTGTCGGTGCCGGGCATCCGCGTGTCATCGAGGGGATCGGGCCGTGACGGTGGGGAGGCCTGCTACGCCGCCTCCGGCGGGGTGGGTGGCACCATTTGTATGCGGTCCAGAGCTTCAGGTGCCGTTCATCAGTGAGGATGGGACGCAGCGCGCCGTCTTCGATTTCGATCGCCTGCCCTGTGACGTCAGGGTGCGAAAAGAACTGGCGACGTGCTTCACCGCCGTGAACGGGCCGTTGGGGACGAGCCGTCGCGTTAAAACTGCGCAATCTTATTGGGGCACAGTGCGGTTCGTCTCGAAGTGGCTGGCGAAGACGCGCCCGGGACTACGGTCGCTGAGCGAGTTGACCGCTGCGGACATCGAGATGATCTGCATGGCGCTGCGGTTGCCGAGTGGGGACAAACGTTGTTACGAGTTTCGGGTGCTTCTGCGTGCCGGCACGGTGCAGCTCCGACCGGGCGTCATCGACAGGTTCGCTCAGTTCGATAAAAAGGTTCGATCCGACCCCGCGCAGCCGTATTCCGACGTCGAGTTTCAGCGCATCACAACGGTATTGCGCGCGATGGTTCGGAACGCGAAAAGCCGGCTGCGTGAACATCGTCAGCTGGTCACGGACTACCGAGCCGGAAAATTCGATGATCTCGATCGAAACGAACCACGCGTGGTTCTTGCCGAGGTGCTCGACTACTGCATGCGGACCGGCTCACTTCCCCTGACCGGCATACGCACACCGAAGCGATCCGCCAGGGCGTGGCAGGCGTATCTCGTCGGCGGCAGCCGTCCCCTCCACACGCTGATTCACCTGACCGCTGGGGAAGCGTGGGCATTCGCGATGTTGCTGGCCGCGACCACCGGACACAACCGATCGGTCATCGAAGCCCTCCCTGCCCGTCACCATCTCGCGACCGCAGCGGACGAGCCTCAGATTGCCCTGGTCGAGATGAACAAACCCCGCAGAGGCCGGCGAGCTCGAATGACCGTTCCCCTGACCGGCGTGCCGCCTGAGCTACGTTCGCCCATGGCCGACCCCCGACCACCGCGCATTGCAGAGACGTCACTGACCAGTGCATACGGAGTGTTCACCCTCCTCCTCGACCTCACCGAGCCCGGCAGAGCAGTCTTGAACACCCAGTGCGCGTTCGTCTACTACAACCCAACCCCGCCCGCCCGGGGCGCGGTCGTATTGAGCGATGGACTGCCCGCCGACGGGGACCACCGCCGTTGCCATCCCCGCTGGCTTCGGCCCTGGCTGACCGGAAACGAACAGGACGACGCACTGCTCCTCGGGATTGGCTTCAACCGTATGCGCAAGACCTACCTGGAGCGGACCCGGACGCCGACCGCGCACACTCCAGCAACATTGGCCGGCTACCTCTCCCGGATGGACACTGTCCGCTTCGAGGGATTTCAGATCGTCCACGAAGCATTGGCCGAACAAGTCGAGTCGGCGCTTGCGCGCCGTGAGATGACACTCGAGCAGAATGCGATGGTCGCGGGCGACGATACGGCGTTGGGGGTATGCACCGACTTCACTCATTCACCTCTCGATGGTGGTCGGACATGCTCTCAAAACTTCCTCAGTTGTCTGGACTGTTCCAATGCCAGAGCGTTACCTCGGCATCTACCCATGCAGCTCGCCGTCCTCGACGCGCTGCGCGACCTCAGAGCCGCTCTGACAGCCCACCGATGGGCACTCGAATACGCCGGTCGTGTCGCGCAGATCGAGGACATGATCAGCGCATACGAGCCTGCACAAGTACGCGTGGCCCGCGAGAAGATCTCCGACGATGAGCGCCGCCTGGCTCTGCGATTACTGGACGGAGTGTTCGACACGCCATGAGTCGGCCAGCATCGGCATCTGCGCCCGAATTTCCCGTAATCGACGGCATTGCAGCAGTTCCCGATGCTCCCGTGTTCCACCGCAGGCCATTGCACGAAGTCGGGTCGATCGGTGCACCTCGGTTCGGTGACGATTTCTGGGACCTCACACCCGCGATGCATCTCAGACACCGGAAAGTGACCGTGAACTGGCTGGCATTTCCCGCCGAGTTCCGTGAACCGATGAAGCTTTACACCTTCGCGCTGATCAACGTCACAAACCGTTCCCCACGGCTCGTCGCCGCCAACAGCGGATTTCCATCCCTTCCGACGATCAAGCACGACCTGCAACACTTGCGACGTTTTGCCGGGTGGCTTGTCGGACGCGGCTATCACAGGTTCGATCAACTCCACGACGATGACCTCGACGACTACGCCAGGCTCGTACTTTCCAGAGAAGATACTTCGGCGAGGGTCAAACGCTCGTTGTTGTGCGCAGTCATGAGACTGCACGCATACCGGGAATACCTGCCAGAACACTGTCGACTGCAGGTCGTTCGTTCTTTGTGGGGAGCAGCCACCGCAGGTCAGATCGTAGGCGTTTCAAATGCAAGCAGATCGGAGAACGCAACATCTCGCATCACCCCGGATGTCATGGGAGCACTGCTGTCCGCCGCGCTCGTCACCATCGACGTCATCGGCCCTGACATAGTCGGTACCGCCATCACGGTATCGACCATGCGCCGAATTGCCCACGAAAGCATTGGCAGGCAACAGCCATCTCGATGGGGTAAGCCTGATCTGGCCGGCGCGACAGCGAGGTTCGAGACCCTACTTCCGGCGTTGCGGGAGGCGAAGATCCCTATACCTGGGATCGGAGGCAGCGCCCTCGGCATAGATGTCGAAGGCCTTGCGGTCGGCAGCTTCATGGACACGACAACCCTCAAGGGGATGGCCTCACTGATCTCCGACATTGCGCAACAACGGATCCCGACCACAGTGGACCTCCTGCGAGTAACAGACTTTTCAGAGATCACTGGCCACCGATGGCGGGATGAACCCGTCGGGGCCCGTGAGTTGCTCAAACTGATCGACCACGTCGTCGCAGCGTGTTTGGTACTCACCACCTACTTGTCGGGCATCAGGCCAGGGGAAGCGCTGAATCTCAGACGCGGTTGCATCAGCCGCTCGAAAACCCTCGAGCTCGTATTCCTCTCGGGCACCCAAGAGAAAACCCAACCCGGTCGCCGCGAACGCTCACCTGCGACCATTCCGTGGGTTGTCACCGAGCACGTCGGCAGGGCCATCGCTCTCCTGGAACAACTGGCTCCAGGAGAACTACTGTTCCCCTACGCCGGGAGATACACGCCAGATGCGTTTCAGCACTCCAGTTCTCGTGTTATGTCCGCCAGTCGTGCAAACCAGCGAGTGCGTGCTTTTGTCGAGTGGTTCAACACCGACATTGCCGGGACAGTCGGACACGAGCAGATAGCCGCCGACCCCCATGGGCCGATCACGCTGTCTCGATTTCGCCGTACATTGGCCTGGCACATCGTCCGCCGACCGGGTGGACTCATTGCCGGAGCAATTCAGTACGGGCATCTGCGAACTCAGATCACCCAAGGTTATGCCGGTCAGGCTGATGCAGGATTCAACGACGATGTCGGATTTGAGGAGTTCTTGCTGCGCTGCGAGACCATCCATGCGGACCACCAACGACTACAATCTGGCGAACAAGTTTCCGGCCCAGCGGCCAGCAGTTACATCGGCAGGGTCACCGCTGCCCGAGAATTCCTCGGGCACAGCGTGAGTTCCCCAGCGCAAGCACGGGCGTTACTCGCCAACGAAACCCTGCAGATTCATCACGGAGCGTTCCTCACCTGCGTCTACCGAGCTGAGACAGCAGCGTGTCGAGATGCGGCCCAAAGCGATACCGCTCCGGTCTGGCGGAAATGCAAGCCCAGCTGTCGCAACATCGCTCGAACGGACCAGGACATCGATGCTCTCGAAGCGCACAACGATGATTTGATCAGCGACCCGCTCCAGCTGCATCTACCGCTTCCGCTGCGGGCGCGTCTCAACGAACGCACAACGTCGAACTCGGCGATCATCTCCGACCATCGAGGCACGGCGACATCAGCATCCAATCTGCACAAACATCAACCACAGGCGGAAACGTGGACAAGCGAGTTCTGATTCAGAAAGCAATCGCAAACCTCATCTCGGGGAACCCGACCTGCTCAGACGGCAAGCTTACGGTCAGCAACCTGGCGAAGGAAGCAGGTTTGCACCGGCAGAGGCTCTACGACGAGTTCCCTGACCTGGTCGAACACTTTAGAACGCAAGCGGGGTCATTCGCCCCGGTCGGTGTCCAAAAGCAGCTGCAACTCGCAGAATCAGCCATCGAGCAACTCGGCAAACGTAATGACGAACTTGTCCAGCAGATTAAGGAACGCGAACTGCGAATAGAAGTCCTTTCTGCTCTCGTCGTCGAACTGACCCTCCAGCAGGAGCAGCTCAATCTGGTGTATCTGCGTCCGAATCAGGCTGGGCGACATCCCTAGGCGCATCACCTGAAGCTTCCCTGGACGGCCGACTTCGCTATCGATCCTTGGCACGACCTGTCTCACACGTCTCCCAGAAACCAGTACTTCATCGCGGCAAACGTTTTGCGAGGTAGCGCATATTTCTAAGCTGTTCGACATGGCCATTGATTTCCGAGTCCGACCTCCCGTCGACGACGATGAGCTGTCGCGACTGCATCACGATGCGTTCGGCGGGGTCTACGAGTTTGTGCCGTGGAGATCTCGGCTGGAGAGGCACAGCAAGTCATGGATTTGTGCCTTCGATAGTGGGGAGCTCTGCGGGTTCGTGCACGCAGCATGGGACGGAGGCAAGCACGCGTTCCTGCTCGACACCGCGGTTGCTACACGATGGCGACACCAAGCAATCGGGACCCAGCTCGTCTCCTACATCGTTTCCGATTTACGAACCACCGATGTCGAGTGGCTACACGTCGACTACGAGGCACAACTCGACGAATTTTACTCAATTGCATGTGGATTCGATTCAACTTCCGCTGGGATACTACGACTGAAGTGACCGAGTCGACGAGATTCACACCACGGATTCGCGAGCACTATTCTGGGTTGTCCCCGCCTGCTAACCAGACTGCCAGCTCTCCGGTGGCGGCAAGCCGAAATCTCGACTACAGGAAAGCGCCGTACGTGACACTTGAACCTGATAGCGACCCGAGCCACGAAGAGCGTCCATGGAACATCAACATTCACTACGACGGATTGCTCGACTCCTTGGTTTCTTCCGACGCGCACGATGTCCTCGACGTCGGATGCGGTGACGGGTTCCTGGCCGCCCGCTTGGCCAGGCGTATTGCGCGGGTAACTGCCTTGGACGTCGATGAACCGGTGCTGCAACGCGCCGAGGCGCGGTTCCCGGACGTCCCTGTTCGGTGGATGAACGGTGACGTCGCGATCGTAGATCTGCCCGAACACAGCTTCGACGCAGTGGTTTCCAATGCCACCCTTCACCACCTAGGCGATACCCGCGCCGCGCTCCGCCGGTTGTCCGCGTTGGTGCGTCCCGGCGGGACTCTTGCTCTGGTGACCTTCGTCAAACCATCAGCGCGCGAAGCCCCGTATTGGTTTGCCACATGGGTTTCCACCGCAGTTGTCAAACGGTTGCGGGGCAGTTGGAGGCATACCGCACCCGTCAGCTGGCCTCCCCCGGAGACCCTCCGACAACTTCGTAATAACACCCACGCCGCTCTTCCCGATGCCCAAGTACGTCGACTCCTCTACAACCGCATCCTTATCACCTGGCGAGCAAGTCCAAGCAGCTGACTATAAGTACCTGCCCGCGGGCCGCGCAGCACACGACAGCCGATCCTGGGTGATCTTTGATAGCTCCCCGGACACAACTGTCCAACAGTGAACCTGGCAACGCATCACCTGGTGCCTCGAGAGGACCGTCAGCGAGAACGACGACGAAGCCGCACTCGGCTGGAAAGTGTTCGGCACCGTTGCCACGACTCCGTTCATCGCGCGCACCGATCGCGACACGCTGCAGGCGATCGCAGATCTCACCGTGAAGCCACAGGACGACCTGGCGGAACCTGCCGAAACCGGCGACAATGAAAACGACACAGAGACGGAGGACTCCCGATGACCACCACCGAGAACCGCCCCGCGGGCCGTGGACGCTCGATGAAGGTCCGGTCCGCAGCCGCCGAAGCATCCATCAAGCTCCGCGAGTACGACAATAAGCCCGTCCCGCAATGGCTCCGTGACGTCGCAGCTGGCAAAGACACCAAGCCGCCCAAAGATTGAGCAACCCACGAACCCGACAAGGCCCGCTCCCAACCAGGTGCGGGCCTTCGTTGGCTTTCGAGGCGCGCCGTATTCACACGAGCACTCGACCGAGACCGGCTTCGGGCACTGTCAAACCACGGCTCGATCAGCAGGAAAAAATCACGACCACTCCCGCGTCGGCAGCACATCGGTCATGAAGCGGTGCAGTGCCGGGTTGTCGTTGTCCACTCGCCAGGCGGCGTCCAACTCGACGGGGCGTTCCTTGACCGTCCGAACCGGCCGGAACACAACACCTTCCGGCCGCATGGTCGATGCCGACTCCGGTACCAGTGCCAATCCGATTCCGGAACGAACGAGCACCAGCATCGTGTGCACCTGGGTCACGTACTGCACGTAGCGCGGAGACACCCCGACGATGGTGAAAGTACTGATCAGCAGTTCGTGGAAGTACCGCGCGTCGACCGGTGAATACATGATGATCGGCTGCTCGTCGAAGTCCTCCACCGACAGTTCGCTCTTCTCGGCCAGTGGATGAGTGTCGGGCATCGCCGCGATCAACGACTCGTGCAGCACCGGCCGCGACGCGATGCCCGGACGCTTGAGCGGTGGCCTGGCCAACCCGAGATCGATATCGCCGACGGCCAACGACTCCATCTGCACCGCCGAGACCATCTCGCGTAGAACGAGTTTCACGTCGGGCAACTTCTCGCGTGCGGCGTCGAGCAGCTGCGGCAGCACCGCATGCGCCGATGCGCCGGTGAATCCGACGACGACGGTCCCCAGATCGCCGGTGGGGACGCGTCGCACCGTCAGTAGTGCGCCCTCGGCGAGGTCGAGGATGCGTCGGGCCTCGGGTAGGAAGGCCAGGCCTGCTGCCGTCAGGGTCACCGATCGGCTGGTGCGGTCGATCAGCTGTACCCCGACTTCGCTTTCGAGCTGTTGAATCTGCCTGCTCAGCGGCGGCTGCGTCATGTGCAGACGCTCGGCAGCGCGGCCGAAGTGCAGTTCCTCGGCGACGGCGATGAAGCAGGACAACCTGTTGAGCGAGATCATCGATTCATTCCTTGCATCGCGCTGGCGGTTTCGGCATGCCTTGTCATATCAATCTAGCGGAGAGTCGACAGCGCGACGAGTAGCAACCTTCCCTCCGGTAAGAGTAGAGTCGCCCGCGCAGGACGTCCCCTGCACTCATCGAATGGAGCCGTCGTGTCTCGAGCTGCCCAGGTGCCTGCCACCGCCGTCGAAGACGTCTCGGTGCTGGGTGCATTGCGCTCGCCGAAGCGGCTGAAGACCGAAGTGCTCGCAGGCCTGGTCGTGGCGCTGGCGTTGATTCCGGAGGCCATTTCGTTCTCGATCATCGCCGGCGTGGATCCGCGCGTCGGGCTGTTCGCGTCGTTCACGATGGCCGTCACCATCTCCATCGTCGGGGGCCGGCCGGCAATGATCTCCGCGGCCACCGGAGCGATTGCCCTGGTCGTCGCTCCCTTGGCACGCGAGTACGGCCTCGACTATCTGATCGCAGCAGTGATTCTCGGCGGAGTGCTGCAGGTCGTGCTCAGCGTTCTCGGTGTCGCCAAGTTGATGCGATTCATTCCGCGCAGCGTCATGGTCGGATTCGTCAACGCGCTGGCGATCTTGATCTTCAGCTCCCAGGTGCCGTACCTGATCGGGGTGCCGTGGTTGGTCTACCCGATGGTCGCCGTGGGCCTGCTCATCATGTTCTTCCTGCCCAAGCTGACGACCATCGTGCCGGCACCGCTGATCGCGATCGTGATACTCACCGGCGTCACACTCGTCTTCGCGTTGGCAGTTCCGGATGTGGGCGACGAGGGTGAACTGCCGTCCTCGCTGCCGTCGTTCCTGATTCCGGACGTGCCGTTCACGTTCGACACACTGTCGATCATCGCGCCGTTCGCACTGGCGATCGCGCTCGTCGGCCTGCTGGAGTCTCTGATGACGGCCAAGCTCGTCGACGACATCACCGATTCGCATTCCGACAAGACCCGCGAGGGTTGGGGCCAGGGCGTGGCGAATCTGGTCACCGGCTTCACCGGCGGCATGGGCGGTTGCGCGATGATCGGCCAGACCATGATCAACGTCAAGGTCTCCGGTGCGCGTACGCGGATCTCGACATTCTTGGCCGGAGTCTTCCTGCTGATCCTGGTCGTCGGCCTCGGCGACATCGTCGCGCTCATTCCGATGGCCGCACTCGTCGCGGTGATGATCATGGTCTCCATCGGCACCTTCGACTGGCACAGCATTCACCCGAAGACGTTGCGGCGCATGCCCAAGAGCGAGACCCTCGTCATGGTCGCCACGGTCGCAGTCACCGTCGTGACCCACAACCTCGCCTACGGCGTGTTGGTCGGTGTGGTCACCGCGATGGTGTTGTTCGCTCGACGGGTCGCGCATCTGACCGAGGTGGTCGATGTGGCTCATCCCGACGAGGACACCCGGGTGTACGCGGTGAAGGGTGAGTTGTTCTTCGCGTCGAGCAACGATCTGATCTATCAGTTCGACTACGTGGGAGATCCGAAGAACGTCGTCATCGACATGTCCGAGTCGCACATCTGGGACGCGTCGACCGTGGCGACCCTCGATGCCATCACCACCAAGTACGCCGCGAAGGGCAAGACGGTGGAGATCGTCGGCCTGAACGCGTCGTCGATCGAGCGGCACGACCGCCTCAGTGGAAACCTCGGTGCCGAACACTGACTAGGGTGGGCGATCGAGGAGAGGCGGCACATGGCAGACGACGGCATGCACATGCAGATCGGACAGGTAGCTCAGAGAACCGAGCTGTCCATCCGTACGGTGCGTCACTACGACGACGTCGGCCTGGTCACGCCCTCTGCTCGGACCGTCGGCGGCTTCCGGCTGTACACCGAGTCCGATGTCGAACGCCTGCTCGTCATCCGTCGGATGAAGCCTCTGGACTTCACGCTGGCCGAGATGAAGCAGCTACTCGAATCCCTCGACGTTCTGGGCGCCGCGAACGCGACCGACGACGATCGGTCGTCGGCCGCGGCTTTCGTTCGTGAATGCCACGCCAAGGCAGAGGAAAGCTGCCGTACGTTGCGGCGGCAGCTCGCCTACGCAGAAGAACTCACCGAGGTGCTGTCGACTCGCGGGGCAGCAGCCCGGAGCGAGTAGGTTCGGCTCTAGCGGCCGAAGCTACTGCATCCGGGTCGAACCGGAATTCCCGCGAGGCGGTCGTCCAACCACGCGAATGCACCGGGAGCTCCACTGCCGGCAACGATGCTGTGCTCACCCAGGTATTCCTCGAGGCGGACGTCGGCTCCGCGTGAACACCACTTGTCGAACACGGCCTCGGGACCTTCCTTCGGAATCCAGAACTCCTGCTGTCCGTGATACACGAATACTGGTGCCGTCGGGGTTCCGCCGTCTCCCAATCGATTCTGATCGGCAACCGCGAGCGCCAGTGGCGAATCGAACGCATCGGGAGTGATGGACAGTGACTCGATGCGGATCGGAGCAACGATTCCGAACGGTGCAATCCCGACGATGCACAGGTCCTTCGACGCCTGTGCGAGCCGCCACCCGTCGTCGTTGTAGAGCGACAGCATCTCCGGGTACTCGCGCGCAACGCCCATCGCTGCCGCGAGGAACACCGCCGCCGCTGCGTTGCCGTTCATGGACTGACGTAGCAGCGCGAAGTCGGTGGGCGTTCCGCCGAACGCTGCGCCGACGATGTTCAGTTCGGGGGCGTAGGCCGGAGCCTCCTGCACGGCCCAGCCCGATGCGATCGCCCCACCCGAGTAGCCCGTAATACCGAGGGGCGCAGTCGGATCGAGGCCGACCACGTCGGTCGTGACCGCACCGCGCAGACCGTCGAGTACGGCGTGCGCCGCCATCGGTCCGACGGCGTACGCATGGCGTGGCCCCTGATGGTCGGTGACTACGACGGCGTAGCCCCGCGCCAGAAGCAGCTGCACGGGTGCCAATTCCGGAGCAATACCCCGTTGCATGGTCCACGATGGCTCACACGTGGCGCCGAGCGAATCGATGGCCATGTTGTAGGCGACAACAGGGCGCGGACCCGGCGAGGTCCAGGGTGCGGTCGGGACGATGACGCTGGTGACGATGGCAGCGGGGCGGTCCTTCGCGTCGGTCGAGGCGACCAGCAGTTGGGTGGTGGTGGCCGGGGTGACAAGTGGTCCGACGGTGACGCTGCGGGTCCGCAGAACTGTTCCGGGAGCGGCTGTTTCGTATCCGGGCGGCGGAACGACCCACGGATCGTCGAGCGGTGTCGCGGCGATCGATTCGGCGGTTCGCGGTGGATTCTGGAAATCGCCGAGTGGATCGGCACCCGCCGACCATTGCCCGCCCGACACCACCAACGAAACCGCAGCGACCGCCGCTGCACACCGACGGCCGAACTTCGCGAACTTCCCCATCTGAGACCCCCCGGTCCAAGTTCCGGATCGTTACCGGAGCTTTCCAAACGACTCTAGGGGCCGGAACCATCTACAGGGGCCGAACGCACTATTTTCTCGGATCGAACCATGATGAATTGCTTCGGCGTCACGTCACCTCGCCACTCACACGAGACGCTTTAGCCGTCGACGACCACCGGGACGATGAGGGGCTGACGGCCAAGGGTCTGCTTGGCCCATCGCGCCGATTCCTGCACGATGCGCTTCTCGATGTGCTCGCGTGAGGCGACGTTCCCGTCGCTCTCGCGGGTCAGAGTCTTGCCGATCGCCTTCGCCAGTGAGTCGAAAGCGTTGGCCTCGTGGGCGAATCCCCGTCCGATGAAGTCGACGTCGTCGACCAGCAGGCCGGTGTCGGGGTCCACGATCGCGATGACGGTCAGCACGCCCTCGTTCGCGAGCAGACGACGTTCGGCCAGCGAATCCTCCGTCACACCGCCTACGGCACTGCCGTCGACATAGATCAGTTCGATGGGGACGGAGCCGGTGATCTGCGCGACGCCGTCGAACAGATCGATGACGCTTCCGTTCTCGGCGATCAACACTCGATCGCGGGGAACGCCGGTCCTGATCGCGAGATCGGCGTTGGCGCGCAGATGCCGCGACTCACCGTGTACGGGAAGCACATTGGCGGGTTCGAGGATGTTGTAGCAGTAGACGAGCTCACCTGCGCTGGCGTGACCGGAGACGTGCACCTTGGCATTTCCCTTGTGCACCACGCGTGCACCCTTCTCGACCAGGCCGTTGATGACGCGGTAGATCGCGTTCTCGTTTCCGGGGATGAGGCTGCTCGCCATCAGTACGGTGTCGCCGTCGCCGACCTTGATCTGATGCTCACCCGACGCCATCCGCGACAGCGCAGCGAGAGGCTCGCCCTGCGATCCGGTGCAGATCAGCGTGATCTTGTTCGCCGGAAGTCGGTTGAGCTTCGGCAGATCGACGACGAGCCCGTCGGGCACATCGAGGTAATTCAGATCGGTCGCAATCTTCATGTTGCGCACCATCGATCGGCCCACGAACGCAACCTTGCGGCCCTGCGCATGCGCGGCGTCGAGTACCTGTTGAATGCGGTGCACGTGACTGGCGAAGCTCGACACGATCACGCGCCCCGTCGTTTCGCGGAACACCTTCTCGATGGCCGGGACCAGATCGCGTTCGGAGACCATGAACCCGGGAACTTCGGCGTTGGTGGAGTCGACGAGAAGCAGGTCGAGCCCTTCCTCGCCGAGGCGTGCGAAGCTGCGGAGATCGGTGATCCGGCCGTCCAGCGGGAACTGGTCCATCTTGAAGTCGCCGGTGTGCAGCACAAGCCCGGCGTCGGTGCGAATGGCGATGGCGAGACCGTCGGGAATCGAGTGGTTGACGGCGATGAACTCGAGCTCGAACGGGCCTTCCTGACGGGTTTGGCCCGCCTCGACCTCGATCAGCTTTGTCGAGACCTTGAACTCCTCGAACTTGGCAGCAAGGAAGTGCAGTGTCAGACGTGACGAGATGACGGGGATGTCGCCGCGCTCGCGCAGCAGGTACGGGACGCCACCGATGTGATCCTCGTGTCCGTGGGTGAGGACGATCGCGACGACGTCGTCGAGACGATCGCGGATGCAACTCCAGTCGGGGAGGATGACGTCGACGCCGGGCTGGTGCTCTTCGGGGAACAGGACGCCGCAGTCGACGATCAGCAGTTTTCCGTCGTATTCGAAGACGGTCATGTTCCGACCGATCTCGCCGAGACCGCCGGTCGCGATCACGCGAAGGTGCCCTGCCTGGAGCGCGGAGGAGGATCGCTTTCTCGGTGCGGCGGGGGATCTGCGGTTCCGTGGTGATCTCGACATGCCTCTTACGCTACGGGGGGCCTCCGACCTGGTGTCGACCCCGGTCCGAAGACTGCCGATTTGCGTCAACTCTACTGTTGCGTAAGAGTAGGGATCAGTTTCCCGACTGTTTCTCCCCACCTGATGTGTGCGAGACGCGTGAGATGCCCATCGGGCTCCACGAACAAAGCCTTCGGGCGCAGCGATGCGCCCACCCATGGACGAGAGCGGCCGTTGGTCGGCACGTGAAGTCCATCGATCACGAATGGAGAGATATGAGCGACTCCGCCGAGCGGATTCCGACCGTCATGGGTGCCCTGCGGTCCCCCCGAATGCTCAAAACCGAGGTGCTGGCCGGCCTGGTTGTCGCGTTGGCGCTGATCCCCGAGGCCATCGCGTTCTCGATCATTGCCGGCGTCGATCCGCGAGTGGGCCTGTTCGCGTCTTTCACGATGGCGGTGTCCATCGCGTTCCTGGGCGGTCGTCCCGCGATGATCTCTGCGGCCACTGGCGCGATTGCCCTGGTCATCGCCCCGGTCGCCAAGCAGTACGGCCTCGACTACTTCATCGCCACCGTCATCCTCGCCGGCGTCCTCCAGGTGGTTCTCGGGGTCCTCGGCGTTGCCAAGCTGATGCGCTTCATTCCTCGCAGCGTCATGGTGGGCTTCGTCAACGCACTGGCAATTCTGATCTTCACCTCGCAGTTTCCGTCGCTCATCGGCGTTCCGTGGCTGGTGTACCCGCTGGTGGCCGTCGGTCTGCTGATCATGTTCCTGCTCCCCAAGGTCACCTCCGTCGTTCCCGCACCGCTGGTCGCCATCGTGCTGCTGACCGTTGCCACGGTGGTGTTCGCGCTGAACGTCCCCAACGTCGGCGGTGAAGGCGAGCTGCCGTCGAGCCTGCCCGCCCTGCTGTTTCCCGACGTTCCCCTGAATCTCGAAACCCTGAGCATCATCGCTCCGTACGCGTTCGCCATGGCCATCGTCGGGCTGCTCGAGTCGCTGCTCACCGCCAAGCTCGTCGACGACGTCACCGACACTCACTCGAACAAGACCCGCGAGAGCTGGGGCCAGGGCGCAGCCAACGTCATCACCGGCTTCTTCGGCGGCATGGGTGGTTGCGCGATGGTCGGCCAGACGATGATCAACGTCAAGGCCTCGGGTGCCCGGACGCGCATCTCGACGTTCCTCGCCGGTGTGTTTCTGCTGATTCTGGTGGTCGGACTCGGCGATGTCGTTGCGTTGATTCCGATGGCCGCTCTGGCGGCCGTCATGATCATGGTCGCGATCGGCACGATGGACTGGCACAGCATTCATCCGAAGACGTTGCGGCGCATGCCCAAAAGCGAAACAGCAGTCATGCTGGCAACCGTGGTCGTCACCGTCGCCACCCACAACCTGGCCTACGGAGTCGTGGTGGGAGTGGTCACCGCGATGGTGCTGTTCGCCCGACGGGTCGCCCACCTGACCGAGGTCGTCGATGTGGCTCATCCCGACGAGGACACTCGCGTGTACGCGGTGAAGGGTGAATTGTTCTTCGCGTCGAGCAACGATCTGATCTATCAGTTCGACTACGTGGGAGATCCGAAGAACGTCGTCATCGACATGTCGGAGTCGCACATCTGGGATGCATCGACCGTCGCAACCCTCGATGCCATCACCTCGAAGTACGAGGCGAAGGGCAAACATGCCCTGATCATCGGACTGAACGTCGCATCTGCCGAACGGCACGTTCGATTGAGTGGGCAGCTGTCCGGCGGGCACTGACGCAGCAAGTCCGAGTCCGAAACCATTGCGGAATCGCGCGTCATCACTTTAAAGTGATGACGCGCGTCATCGGATCGCGTTTCGTGCGGGAGGGGTTCGTCAGCATGCACATTCACACCGCGGTGATCATCGGCAGCGGTTTCGGTGGCCAGTGCGCCGCGAAAGCACTGCTCGATCGGGGAATCGACGACCTCGTGATTCTCGAAAGGCGTCCCTTCCTCGGTGGCACGTGGAAGCAGAACCGCTACCCGGGTGCAGCCGTCGACGTGCAGAGTCCGCTCTACTCGATTGCGTCGGAGCCGTTCGAGTGGACGCGGATGTTCGCCGAACGTGAGGAACTCGACCGGTACACCCAGCACGTGCTCGATTCCAACGGGCTGCCTGCCCGAACACATGCGAACACGGATGTGCAGAAGATCGAATGGGTCGGTGATCACTGGGCGATCTCCACCTCGCGCGGCGAGTATGCGGCGAAGTTCGTGGTCAATGCCTCGGGACCCCTCAGCACCCCCGTCGTACCGCCGTTCCCTGGCCGAGAGAAGTTTCAGGGCAAGCAGTTTCACACGAACGACTGGGACACCGGGTACGACCACGCCGGCAAGCGGGTGGCCATCGTCGGCAGCGGTGCCAGTGCCGCGCAGGTGATCCCTGCGATCCAACCCGACGTGGAGCAGCTGCACGTTTTCCAGCGCACCCCGCACTGGGTGATGCCCCGTCACGATCGCGAATTCACGCCGTGGCAGCGCAGGTTGCTGAAGTTGGAACCGATCCGCAGGCTGGTCCGCGCGGGGATCTACTGGAGTCTCGAAACTCGCATCATCGGCTTCAAGTACTCGCGGACGATGTTGAAAGCGGTGGCGCAGCGAACTGCGTTGAAGCACATCGAGTCTCAGGTGCCGGATTCCGAGCTTCGAGCGAAAGTAACCCCGGACTACGTCATCGGATGCAAGCGGGTTCTGCTGTCCAACACGCTCTATCCCGCGCTGGGGCAGGCGAACGTCACCCTGCACGACAAGAACGACGGCATCTCGGAAATCACCGAGACCGGTATCGTCACCACCACAGGCGAACACGTCGATGTCGATCTTCTGGTGTGGTCCACCGGATACGACGCCACCGACGGAGTCATCTCGTACCCGGTGATCGGACGCGACGGCCGAGCCCTGTCCGACGTCTGGGATCCCTACCCACGTGCCTACCTCGGCACCACGATTCCCGGATTCCCCAACCTGTTCGTCGTCACCGGACCGAACACCGGAATCGGCCACACCTCTGCGATCTTCCTCATCGAGGCGCAGATGGAGTACATCGTGCGGGCCGTCGACGCCGTCCGGCAGGTGGGTGCGACGGCCATCGAGGTCACCGCAGCTGCCGAGCAGGAATACACCGACACGATTCATCGCGAGATGGAGGGCACCGTCTGGAAGGACGGTGGCTGCCACAGCTGGTACCAGTCCAAATCCGGACACGTCGTTGCCATGTTCCCCGGGTTCAGCTTCACATTTCGCCGGTGGGCCAAGCGTTTTCGCCCCGAGGCCCATCACATTCACCGGTCGTCCACCGAGGCGACGACGAAGGACGAGGTATCGGCATGAGCAAGCACACCGGCCAGGTCGCGCTGATCACCGGCGCGGCAGGCGGCATCGGTTCCGCCGTCGCCACTGCGCTGCATCGACGTGGTGCCTCGATCGTTCTGGTCGACATGAAATCCACCGATCTCGAATCGGTGGCGGCGAAGCTGGGTAACCAGCGCGTGGCGATCGCGTACGCCGACGTCACGGTGCGCGAGCAGCTCGACGCAGCCGTCGCAACCGCGATCGACACCTTCGGCACGCTCGACGTAGTGATGGCCAACGCCGGAATCTCCAGTGGTGCGCGGGCATCGACCGTTCGCTCCGTGGACGACGGAGTCTTCGAGCGGGTCATCGGCGTCAACCTGATCGGCGTGTGGAACACGGTGCGGGCCGCTCTGCCACACATCGTCGAGTCCGGGGGTTACGTGCTGCTCACCTCGTCCACGTACGCGTACCTCAACGGCCTGGCGAATGCGCCGTACGCGGCTTCGAAGGCGGCGGTCGAGCAGCTCGGTCGTGCTCTGCGCGCGGAACTTGCGGGCACGAAAGCGACTGCCGGAGTGCTGTATCCGGGATGGGTGGCGACGCCGATCGCCGAGGTCGCATTCGGCGGCGACGACGTGGCGACGGCCATGATCGACCGGGCTTTTCCCTCGCCCCTGCTCCGTCCGATCACGCCGGACAAGCTCGCGCGCGTGGCCGTTCGAGGTATCGGACGGCGGGCTGCGCGTATCGCCGTCCCCGGTCGCTGGATCCCGATCTCGATACTGCGCGGCATCGTGAACCCGATCATGGACGCCGCGATGGAGCGGGACGCCGAATTGATCCGTCTGACTGCCGAATTGGATGCCCGACGGTCATGAGCACGGTGTCCGAAGCCGCAGGTCGCGCCTACGGCGGTGAGAGCGCGGCCGATCGTGACGATCGCCGGCGGCGGCAGCTGCTCGACGCCGGGCTACGGGTGTTCGGCAGCGTCGGATACCGGGCCGCGACGGTCCGCGGACTGTGCCGCGAAGCCAAGATCGCCGATCGAGACTTCTATCGGCACTTCGACAAGACCGAGGACCTGCTGCTTGCCGTTTACTCCGAATGCATTGCACGCCTCACCGATTCGGTATCCGACGCAATCGTGCAGGTGGATCGGGACGGTGATCTCAGGGATGTTGCGAAGCAGTTGCTCGACCCCTTCTTCCAGGTAATCGAAGATCCGCACCTGGCCCGGGTGGTGTGGATGGAGGTGCTCGGGGTCAGCCCCCGCGTCGAGCAGACGTACCTGACGGTGATGCAGCAATTCGGGACCCTGCTGCTCGGCTACCTCCGCACGTTCGCAGGCGATGTTCCCTCGGGCCCCGATCTGGATGTCGACCTGCTCGCCACCGCGGCCATCGGCGGCATCAGCCACACCGCGATGACCTGGTATCAGAGTGGCTACGCCGCAGACCGACGCATCGTCGTTGCGACCATCGCGACCATGCTGGCCAACATCGTTTCACCCCTCGCTGCGGAATCAGCGCGCCATTAGCCCTGGCTCACCGGCACAACTCTTTTCAGGAATGCGAGTTGTTCCTCGATGATGGTCGGGAACAGCGGCTGCACGTAGGGGTCGAAGTGTCCACCCTTGTGGATGTGCACGGTGGCGTCGGGAATCCTGCGCGCGATCTTCTGGCACACCGCCGCAGGCGTGATGGCGTCCTCCGACATGATCTGCACCAGTACCGGACAGGTGATCTTCGACGCGGTTCTACCCGGCGAGTACAGCCCGATGCGTAGAAGGATCCGTGCTGCAACGGTTTCGGGGTAGGCACCGGATTCGAGCCCGGACTCGGCGAGAAGTTTGTCGCGACCGGGCGCGGCGTCGGGCGTGGCCATCACAGCGACATCACCGGGGTAGCCGACGGATTCGACGTAGCGGGGGGATTTCCCGCGCACTGCGCGGATCTGGTCGATCACTGCCGATGGGGCGAGCTTCACGGTGCGCCGAAGTCCGGTGGCGCGCACGGCTGCGATGCCGTCGACGTGCGGAACCTGAGCGATGACAGCGGCGAAATTTTCCCCGGCACCTGCCCTGGTGAGCACGTGTCCGCCGGCGAAGGAGGTGCCCCAACCGACGATGCGAGCGGAGTCCACACCGTCGAGAGTCCTGGCGTAGGCGACGGCGTTGGTCCAGTCGACGAGCTGCTTGCCGATGTCCAGGAGCTGCCGGGGCTGGCCGTCGCTGTCGCCGAAGTGGCGGTAGTCGAAGACGAGAACCGTGTAGCCGGCGCGGGCGAAGATCTCCGCGTAGGCGAACAGGCGAATGGCACGCGGGGTGCCGAATCCGTGGGCCATCACCACAGCCGGTGTGTCGGCGGTGGCTCCGGTCGGCCGATACACCGCAGCGGCGCAGCGCACTCCCTCGGAGTCGAACCATTCGTCGGTGCGGGTGTATCCGGCCTGGTCGTCGGCGCTCATGTGGTGGTCCTTCGTCTGGTCCTTGATCGGCATTCAAGAAGCTAGCACTGTCTTGAATGATGATCAAGATATGATGCCGACATGCCGCGCAACCGTCGACCCGTCGATCGCGCCGAGAAGCGCTCCGAGATCGTGAGCGCCGCTCGGTCGCTGTTCGTCGACGACGGCTACGAGCACACGCCGATGGGGCGGATCGCGACTGCAGCCGGAGTGACCACCAATACGATCTACTGGTATTTCGGTGACAAGGACGAGCTACTCGTCGGTGTGCTGGACGAGATTCACACCGATGCGCTGGCTCGGTTCGCCGCGCTGACCGGGCTCTCGGTGAACGAGCAGGTCCTCTGGGTGGTGGAGGAGCTCGAGAAGTATCACCGGCTGGTCGACACAGTTCACTCCCGCACCTCGGTATCGTCGTGTCTCGACAAATGGCACAACAATTTTCACTCGTTGTGGGAGCAGTGGATCGCCGCCGAGCTACGCCGCGAGGAGGTCGCTGAAGCCGAGATCGAACCGACGACTCGCATGATCGTCTTCGTCGTCGAGGCCATGCTGACGCACCCACAGGACGAGGCGTCGAAACGCGCCATCATCGATCTGCTGTTCCGCAAGGTCGGCGTCTGACGGTCGTCGGATTGCTGGAACGTCAGTCGTGCATGGTCGTTCGGTTTCGGCCCAGTTTCTTCGACTCGTACAGCGCTCGGTCGGCGCGCTCGAAAGTCGCGCGGGCGGTCTCTCCGTCCTGTCGACATGCCACCCCTACCGAGATCGTCAGGTCCGCGGGCAACTCCGTCCGCACCCGATCTATGGCGGTGCGCAGCTCGGCACCCGTGCCGGTGATGCACAGTACGGTGAATTCGTCGCCGCCCGAGCGGCTCAGCAGATGCTGCGGCGGGAGGCAGTTGCGTAGTGCATCCGACACGGTGACGAGTGCGTGATCGCCTGCCGCGTGCCCGAAGTCGTCGTTGATCACCTTGAAGTGATCGATGTCCACCACGGCGACGGCGTCGATCTTTCCGCTCGCGACCGTTCCCGGCCGAGCGTCCAGCTCTCGGGTCAATCGCCGCCGATTCGCGAGTCGAGTCAGATCGTCGATCTCGGAGGTCGACGCCACGCTCTGGACCCAGGCCGCAGAGATCGCGATTGCCACGACAACGAGCTCGGCATTGACCACCAGAACGGGGTGCAGGTCTCCCACCGCGATGCCCAGGTACGCGATGTAGCTCGCGTTGAGAACCGTTGTACGCCAGGCGATCCGGTTGGGCAGGACGATGAACGCCGGCGTCACCAACAGTAGCTGGAGAAAGATCCCGGACAACGCCGCGATCTCGCCGCCCGCAGCGGTGCAGAACAAGGCGATACTCGTCAGGCCCGACAGATGCATCAACAGGTACAGCCGCCGGGAAAGTACCGGTGCCGCGGCGATCATGTACACGCCCAGTGCGCACCACAGCACGGCCAGCGCACACAGCACCGCGGCGACCCGGGGGGACGCCGCGACGACGATGACGACACCGACCAACCCGCTGACGAGGCAATTGACCCCGGACGTCCGCGCTACCGACGCAGGGGAGTACTGCCAGCCACTGTTCACACCACTAGCCTCTCGCACGGTCCCCACGACCTGCTGGCGAGTTTAGCCCCCTACCAGCGTGGGCACGTGTTCTCGAAGCTCGGATCGATGCTCTGCATGTAGCCGGTGTCGTCGCGGTCGCGGATACCGCAGTCGAGGTACTGCCGATGCAGCGCTGCGAGGGCGGCCTCGTCTATCTCGATGCCCAACCCCGGCCCCGTGGGCACGGCCACCGCACCGTCGACGACGTTCAACACCCCGGGTACGACGACGTCCTCGTTCTTCCACGGCCAGTGCGTATCGCAGGCGTAGGTCAGATTGGGCGTCGCCGCAGCCAGGTGCACCATGGCGGCCAGACTGATGCCGAGGTGGCTGTTCGAGTGCATCGACAGACCCAGCTCGAAGGTCTCGCAGATACCGGCGAGCAACCTCGATCGTTGCAGGCCGCCCCAGTAGTGATGGTCGGACAACACCACCTGTACCGAATCCTTCACCACCGCGGGCCGTAGATGATCGAACGCGACGACGCACATGTTGGTCGCGAGTGGCATCTTCGCCTCCCGCGCGACCTCGGCCATCCCGTCGAGTCCTGGTGTCGGGTCCTCGAGATACTCGACAATGCCGTCGAGCTCGGCGGCAACGCGGATGGAGGTGTCGACGGTCCACGCCGCATTGGGGTCCAGCCGGAGCGGTAGCTCGGGGAATGCCTCCCGCAGGGCCTTGATACCGGCGATCTCCTCGTCGGGCGGGAAGACGCCGCCCTTGACCTTGATGGCCTCGAAGCCGTACTCGTCGATCATCTTTCGAGCCTGCCGAACCAGGCCTTCCGGATCGATCGCCTCGCCCCATTCGTCGGGCTGCTGCCCGGGATGCGCAGCCCACTTGTAGAACAGGTACGCGCTGAACGGAACCGAATCGCGCACCTTGCCGCCGAGCAGATCCGACACCGGTCGTTGCAGTACTTTTCCCTGGACGTCCAGGCAGGCGATCTCGAAGGGTGAGAACACACGGTCGGTGGTGCTGGCCGTGGTGATCATTCCGGCGACGCCGTCACCACCGGTAATCGACAGGGTTCCGAGTACGGAGTCGACGGCGTCACGAATCGCGTTGAGTGCGAACACGTCCAGGCCGGTGATGGCCTGGGCCGCCGCGTCGAGACGAGCCAGGTGTGCGGTGTCGGCGTAGGTTTCACCGAGTCCGACGACGCCTGCATCGGTATCGAGCTGGATGATGGCGCGTAGTGCGTACGGCTGATGTACACCGACGGTGTTGAGCAACGGAGGGTCGGCGAACGCGATCGGGGTGATCCGAGCGCCGGTGATCAGAATCGGACCCTGCATCAGTGCACCGCGAGCTCGTCCGCCAGCACGGCCCGGCCGGCGGCGACGATCGCGGTCAGTTCCTCGAGGTGCGGTGCACTGATGTCCACCAGTGGCGGACGCACGGGGCCTGCCTCGATGCCCTCCATCGTCACGCCTGCCTTGATGAGAGAGACGGCGTAGCCGGGAACCTTGTCGCGTAGGCGAACCAGCGGGTGGAAGAACTCGCGCAGCAGTGCGGCTGTGAGTTTCTCGTTTCCGCTGTCGAGGGATCGGTAGAACGCCAGCGCAAGCTCGGGCGCGAAGGCGAACGTCGCCGAGGAGTACAGCGTGACACCGATGGCCCGGTAGGCCTGCTGCGAGACCTCGGCGGTGGGCAGGCCGTTGAAGAACTGGAAGGGCTTGCCCGACGGTTCCAGCGCGTCCAGTACCGCGCGAACGATGCGGCCGACCTGATCGAGATCGCCTGTTCCGTCTTTGAATCCGACGACGGTGGGGAGCTGCGCCACCTCGACGGCCGAGTCCTCGGTGAAGCGAGCGTTGCCGCGGTTGTAGACGATCAACGGCAGATCCGAGGCACCGGCAACGGCCTTGGTGTAGTTGACCAACCCGGCCTGCGGCATCGTCACCAGATAGGGCGGGAGCAACAGGATTCCGTCGGCTCCGTTGGCCTTCGCGCTCGCCGCGAATGCCTTTGCCTGGGCGACGGATCCGCCTGCACCGGCGTACACGGGTACGCGGCCGGCAACGACGTCGACCGCGGTGCGCACGATCTTGCCGAACTCTTCGCTTTCGAGAGCATGGAATTCGCCGGTGCCGCACGCGATGAACACTCCACCGGGTCCCGCATCGACACCCTTCGCGATGTGCGCGGCCAGCAGGTCGTAATCGACCTCACCGGCGGCAGTGAACGGGGTGACGGGGAAGAACAGGACTCCGTCGAGCATGGTGGTCTCCTCGAGAACTAGGTGGGGGTGAGTCAGTCTTGGGTGAGCTGGCCGTCGACGCGGCGGAAGATGCCCTCTGGGTTGCCGTCGGCAATTGCACTGGGCAGCAGAGGTTTCGGCACATCCTGGTAGGAAACAGGACGCAGGAAGCGCTCGATGGCCAGAGATCCGACCGAGGTGGTGCGGGAATTGGAAGTGGCGGGGAAGGGGCCGCCGTGCACCATTGCGTGGCCTACCTCGACGCCGGTGGGCCATCCGTCGAACAGGATGCGGCCGGCCTTGAGTTCGAGAACCGAGAGGAGTTTGCCTGCCTCGGCGTGATCGGACTCGTCGGCATGGACAGTGGCGGTCAGCTGCCCTTCGAGGAGCGCAGCGACGTCGCGAACCTGCTGTGCATCGGTGCAGCGAACGATGAGGCTCGACGCGCCGAACACCTCGGCCTGCGCTGCGTCGGAGGTGAGGAACGTATCGGCGTCGGTGGCGAACAGCGCTGCGCGGCAGGCATTCGGGGCCTGTGCGTCGGTACCCCTGGCGAGCTCGGTCACGACTTCGCTCAAAGTGTCGACGCCCTCGGCGTAGCTCGCGGCGATGTTCGGGGTCAGCATCGTGGTGGGTGTGGACTCCTGCACAGCGGCGGTGGCTGCCTCGGTGAAGGACTGCAGGCCGGGGCCGTCGACGGCGATGACGAGACCGGGGTTAGTGCAGAACTGGCCCGAGCCCATGGTCAGCGATGCGACGAAGGCGCGGCCGAGTTCGGCTCCGCGGGTGGCGAGTGCGCCGTCGAGGACGAACACGGGGTTGATGGAACTCATCTCGGCGTACACCGGGATGGGCTCGCGGCGACCGGCCGCTGCGGCGACGAGAGCCGTTCCGCCCGAGCGTGATCCGGTGAAGCCGACGGCCTTGATGCGAGGGTCGGTCACCAGAGCGGTACCGAGTCCGCGGCCGGAGCCGAACAGCAGTGAGAACGTTCCCGAGGGCATTCCGGTGGAGGACACAGCGTCGGCGATCGCGCGGCCGACCAGCTCGGACGTTCCCGGGTGGGCGTCGTGTGCTTTGACCACCACGGGGCATCCGGCCGCGAGGGCGGACGCGGTGTCGCCGCCGGCGACGGAGAAGGCGAGCGGGAAGTTGCTGGCACCGAACACTGCTACCGGTCCCAGGGGGATCTGTCGCTGGCGGATGTCGGCGCGGGGGAGGGGCGCGCGTTCGGGCTGGGCCGGATCGATACGGGCTCCGTTCCAACTACCCTCGCGCAGAACGGAAGCGAACAGACGCAGTTGTCCGGTGGTGCGGCCGACCTCGCCGGTGATGCGGGCCAGCGGAAGTCCCGACTCGGCGACGGTGCGCTCGATCAGGGTGTCGCCGAGCGCCGCGATGTTGTCGGCGATGGTCTCGAGGAACTGCGCGCGGGTCTCCGAGGACGTGGCCCGGTAGTCGGCGAAGGCGTCGGCCGCTGCGGCACAGGCCTTCTCGACGTCGTTGTTGTCTCCGTGCCCGTAGGCGGGTTCGAGATCTCTGCCGGTGCTGGGGTCGATTCCGTGAATCTGCGCGCCGGCACCGAATACCGGGACGCCGGCGATGATCATCCGGCCGGTGAGATTGGTGGACTGTGTCGTCGACGCTGTCATGGGGTGACTCCTACGGCTGTGATGCGGTGCGTGCACTGACGCCGAGGCGTGACCTGGCTCATAGCTCACCACGGTAGAAGGGCGATCGATACATGTCCAAGTCTAAAAAAGTCGTATTCGATCCACTCTTGGTATCGATCGCCCTGCCAGGTGTGATGGGCTCCCGTTGCGCGCACCGATGCCACTACTGCATCGGTCGATGCGCAGATGGTCTTGGACATGAATCGATCGAGAGTCCTAGTCTCGTCTGTGAGCCCAATCACTGGGCCGATCCATGCCTCTGCCGGTCACATTCGTGCATTGGTCGCGGGGAACCGCTCGAACTACAGAATGGAGCGATCGATGCCGATCACTCTCCCGCCGACGCCGGCGGTCGACTCTGCCGTTGCGAAGATATTCCGTCGGGTCGTCCCGCTGTTCATCATCATGCTGATTTGCAACCAGTTGAATCGATCGAATATCGGCTATGCCCGCGAGTACCTCGAGGCCGATGTCGGTATCGGCGCTGCGGCATATGGATTCGGAGCCGGCGTCTTCTTCATCGCGTACGCGCTCTTCGAGCTTCCGAGCAACGTGATGATGGAGAAGTTCGGTGCCAAGATCTGGCTGACTCGCATCATGGTCAGTTGGGGCACCATTTCGTTTGCCATGGCCTTCGTCAACGGTCCCGAGATGTTCTACATCCTGCGGTTTCTGCTCGGTGCAGCCGAGGCCGGATTCTTCCCGGCCATCATCTTCTACTTCGCCAAATGGTTGCCCAACAGCCACCGCGGCCGTGCCACAGCACTGTTCGTCGCCGGATCCTCGGTTGCCGCTGCGATCTCCGGGCCACTGTCGGGTCCGCTGCTCTCGCTCGACGGTCTCTTCGGTGCCCGCGGCTGGCAGTACCTGTTCGGCATCGAAGGTCTGCTCTCCGTCGTCGTGGGCATCATTGCCTACTTCCTCATCGACTCGCACGTCAAGGATGCGAAGTGGCTCACCGACGAGGAGAAGCATGATCTGAACACCGCCATCGCCGTCGAGGAAGCAGAGAAGGCGCGCACCTCCGGCATGGGCGACGGCCGGTCGCGCTGGAAGATGCTGCTCGATCCCAAGCTGCTGCTGTTCATCTGGATCTACTTCGCAATCCAGCTCTCGATCTACGCCAACACTTTCTGGCTTCCGTCCATCGTCCGACGGATCGACGGAACCAACGACATCACCGTCGGCTTGCTGTCGTCGCTGCCATGGATCTGTGCCGTGTTCGCCATGTACTACATGTCCAAGATCGGCGACCGCACCGGTAACCGTCGACCACTGTTGATCATCGCGCTACTCACCGCGGCTGTGGGTACTTTGGCGGCCGCAGTGGCGTCACCGTGGATCGCGCTGATCTTCCTGTGCATCGCAGCAATGGGATTCAAGAGTGCCAGCCCGCTGTTCTGGTCGTTCCCGCAGTCGACTTTGCATCCGATGGTCCTTGCCGCCGCCATCGCCGTCATCAACTCGGTCGGCAACCTCGGGGGCTTCGTCGCACCGTTCGGCTTCGGATTGATCCAGGAAGCCACCGGTTCGGTTACCTGGGGCCTCTATGCGCTGGCCGGCGCGTCTGCTCTCGCCGCGCTGTCCGTTCTGCTCATCAAGAAACCGCGCGGGGTGGTGGCCGCGACTGAGGGCCGCGACGCTCCCGTCACCCTGACCAAATAGCATTCGACACCACCGGCCGAGAGGGTCCGATCATGAACTCCCAGAACAGCACCCCCGTCGTCACCGAGATGCGCGTCATTCCCATTGCCGGTCACGACGACATGCTGCTGAACCTCAGTGGAGCCCACGCCCCGTACTTCACCCGCAATCTGGTGGTGCTCACCGATTCGGATGGGCGCATCGGTGTCGGTGAAGTGCCCGGCGGAGAGGCGATCCGGCAGACTCTCGAGGATGCGCGGGTACTCGTCGAGGGCCAGGGCATCGGTCGGTACAACGCCGTTCTGGCCGAGATGCGCCGCACGTTCGCCGATCGTGATGCCGGGGGCCGAGGCGCGCAGACCTTCGATCTGCGGATCGCGATTCACGCTGTGACCGCGGTGGAATCGGCGTTACTGGATCTGCTCGGCCAGCATCTCGGCGTCAGCGTCGCTGCGTTGCTGGGAGACGGTCAGCAGCGTGACAAGGTCCAGGCTCTGGGCTACCTGTTCTTCGTCGCCGATCGCACCAAGACCGACCTCGCCTACCGTGGTGCAGCCGACGAGGCCGCGGGGGCCGACGACTGGATGCGCATCAGGCACGAGGAGGCGATGGATCCCGAGTCGATCGTGCGCCTCGCCGAGGCGGCGCAGGCCCGGTACGGATTCCAGGACTTCAAGCTCAAGGGTGGTGCGCTGCCCGCCGCCGAGGAGGCCGCTGCGGTGCGCGCATTGGCCGAGCGATTCCCCGAGGCTCGAATCACGTTGGATCCCAACGGCGGTTGGTTGCTGAAGGACGCGATCGAGACGTGTCGTGGCCTGCGGGATGTCCTGGCCTACGCCGAAGATCCCGTCGGACCGGAGGGCGGATTCTCCGGTCGAGAAGTGATGACCGAATTCAAGCGCGCCACCGGGTTGCAGACCGCGACCAACATGATCGCAACCGACTGGCGCGAGATGGGCCACACCATCCGATCCGGCGCGGTGGACATCCCGTTGGCCGACCCGCACTTCTGGACGATGGCCGGTTCGGTCCGCGTAGCGCAGCTGTGCGATGCGTGGGGTCTGACGTGGGGTTCGCACTCCAACAACCACTTCGACGTGTCACTGGCCATGTTCACCCACGTCGCCGCGGCCGCTCCAGGAACGATCACGGCCATCGACACGCACTGGATCTGGCAGGACGGACAGCGAGTGACCAAGGAGCCGTTCACGATCGAGGACGGCTACCTCACCGTGCCCGACAAGCCGGGTCTGGGTGTCGAGCTCGACTTCGAGCAGGTCGATGCGGCGCACGAGCTGTACCAGAAGGAAGGTCTCGGTTCCCGTGACGACTCCATCGGTATGCAGTACCTCATCGAGGGATGGACGTTCGACAGCAAGCGGCCGGCCCTGGTGCGATGAGTTCCGGTGCGCGGATGAAGATCGTCGTCGGCGATCGTAATGTGCTGCCACATCGGGAGCAGTTCGAGTCGGCGTTACCGGCCGATGCCGAGGTGGTCTGGTGCATCCCGTTCGACGAAGACCGGGTCATCGACGAGCTTGCCGATGCGGATGTGTATGTCGGCGGCAAGTTCAGCGCTGCCATGGGTGCCGCTGCGCCGAAGCTACGCATGGTGCACGTCGCAGGCGCTGGAACGGACAACGTCGATCGTTCCCGCTTGGGTCCCGATGTGCAGGTGTGCAACACGTTTCACCACGAGCAGTCGATTGCCGAGTATGTCGTTGCTGCGACCGTGATGTTGCGACGTAAGTTTCTGCAACAGGATCGGGCGCTGCGCGCGGGCCGGTTCGCGACCGCTGTCTACGATCCGAGCATCGCGCAACCGTTGTCGTTGAGCGGTGCCCGCATCGGATTCGTCGGGTTCGGGCATATCGGTCGAAGAACCTGGCAACTGTTCCAGGCCTATGGGGCAACCGGCGCTGCGGTCACTGGCAGCGGACTGGCTCCGAATGAGGGCCTCGAATGGGTCGCTGATGCAGAGGGTTTGACGAGGCTAGCCGAGTTCGCGGATGTTCTCGTGGTCTCCGCACCGCTGAACGAGCACACTCGCGGGATGATCGGTGCCGAGGAACTTCGGACGCTGGGTGAGGACGGGATACTCGTCAACGTCGGCCGTGGGCCCTTGGTGCAGGAACAACCTCTGTTCGACGCACTGTCCCGCAACGAGATCGCCGCAGCTGCAATCGATGTCTGGTACCGCTACCCGGGGCCGGACGGGGTGGGCGAACCGAGTTCTCTGCCGTTCCGCGAACTCGACAACGTGCTGATGACGCCCCACTCGTCGGGCGTCACGCACCACACGTTCGTGGGACGAGTCGCCGATATCGCGTCGAATATCTCTGCATTGGGGCCGCGGGCAGTGGAGCGCTGACGCCGCGAAGCGGCTCTTCCACGCACATGGCGCGCGGCGGAGCGTACTGTTTCTCGGGTGACAGACGCTCACCAGGCATCGCGATGGTCCGCGATCTTCAGGCCGACGCCGGTTCGGGTCATGGCCACAGGGTTCGCGCTCGCCATCGCGATAGGTGCGGGCGTGCTGTCGCTGCCGGCGGCGACCGTGCCCGGCAGCGAGACCGGGTTTCTACAGGCGTTGTTCACGTCCACCTCGGCCGTCAGTCTGACCGGCCTGATCGTGGTGGACACTCCGGTGTACTGGTCGGGATTCGGGCAGGGCGTGATCCTTGCCCTGATTCAGATCGGCGGGTTCGGGATCATGACGATCGCGTCCCTGGTCGGTCTGGTCCTTGCCGATCGAATAGGTCTGCGCGGCAGGCTCAACGCGGCCGCAGAGGTGCGCACCTCGGGACTGGGTGATGTCCGGAGCGTCGTCGTCGGCGTGTTCCGCACCAGTCTGATCATCGAGAGCGTCGTCGCGACAGCCCTCGCGGCGCGCTTCTTTCTCGGATACGACGAGCCTCTCGGTCGCGCACTGTGGCTGGGGATCTTTCATGCGGTCTCCGCGTTCAACAACGCCGGCTTCGCGCTGTTCAGCGACAACATGATCGGGTTCGCCACCGATCCATGGATCTGCATTCCACTGTTGATCGCGGTCGTGTTGGGCGGCATCGGATTTCCGGTTCTCTTCGAGATCGCCCGTCGAGTTCGGTCCCGAGCCAAGGGCGGTCGCTCGCCCCACCGCTGGTCGCTGCACACACGACTGACGCTGACCGTCACCGGAGTTCTGTTGGTACTCGGACCGACGGTCGTGATGCTCTTCGAGTGGTCCAGAACGCTGGGAGGATTCGGCTTCTGGGACAAGATGCTCGTCGCGACGTTCCAGGGAATCATGCCCCGCACCGCCGGGTTCAACAGTGTCGATTACGCAGATGTCGACAACGCGACCCTGTTGGTCACCGACGTGCTGATGTTCATCGGTGGTGGCAGCGGCGGAACCGCAGGCGGCATCAAGGTCACCACGTTCGCACTGCTGCTGTTCGTCATCCTGGCCGAGATCCGAGGTGACCGAGAGGTGACGGTGTTCGATCGTCGGATCGACGCGCGCGTGCAACGTCAGGCGTTGACCGTGGCACTGATCGGCGTCGCGTTGGTCATGCTCCCGGTCGTCGCGTTGCTGGCGGGCACGGACTTCGACCTCGACGTCCTGCTGTTCGAGGTCGTCTCGGCCTTCGCCACCGTCGGTCTGTCGACCGGTATCACCGCACAGTTGCCCGGGTGGGGACAGATGATCCTGATCGTGCTGATGTACCTGGGCCGCATCGGTTCCATCACTCTCGTCAGCGCCCTCGCCGCCCGCGACCGCGGTCGGCGCTACACGCTCCCCACGGAAAGGCCGTTCATTGGCTAGGAAACCGTCCTCCGACGTCGTCGTCGTCCTCGGCCTCGGCCGCTTCGGCAAGTCATTGGCGCTGGAACTGATGGGCCAGGGCGTCGAGGTCCTCGGTATCGACACCGACGAGGCTGTGGTGCAACGTGTCTCGGACCGACTCACGCATGCGGCCGTGGCCGACACCACCGACGAGGAGTCGTTGCGCCAACTGTCGGTCCACGAGTACGACCGCGCAGTCGTGGGCATCGGATCCGATCTCGAGGCAAGTCTGCTGACCGCGTCCGCGCTGATCAACCTGTCGGTGTCCAACATCTGGGCGAAGGCGATCAGCAACGCGCACGCCAAGATCCTCACCCAGATCGGCGTGCACCATGTGGTGCGGCCCGAGCACGACATGGGTAAGCGCGTCGCCCATCTGGTGCGCGGCCGAATGATGGACTACATCGAATTCGACGACGGTTTCGCCATGATCAAGACCTCTCCGCCCGCCTCCATCATCGGAAAGAAGCTGGGCGAAAGCGGAATACGCACCAAACATCGCGTCACCGTCGTCGCGGTCAAGCGTCAGGGCGAAGGGTTCACCTACGCCACGGCCGACACGGTGATCGGCGCAGGCGATACCGTCATCGTCTCCGGTCAGGTTCGAGACGCCGAACGTTTCAGTGAGTCGACCTGAGCGATTCCAGCGTCGCGTGTGCTCCCCGCTCCTGCAGAGACGACAGTTGTTTCGTGTATTCGGCCACGAACCGCTCGTTGTCGATCAGATCCCCGAACACTGCGCGGTTGGCGATGAACGCCGTGGGGTTTTCGCGCTGACTCTGCGCGATCGGCACCAGTGAATCCTTGAGTTGGTCGACGATCTCGATGGGCTCGCCGGATTCGTCCACGGCCTCGGCGTAGCGAGCCCAACTGGCCACCACCGCGGTGGAGCGGGTGATCTGACCGCCGGTCTCGAGGTTCTTGCGGATGACGGGCAAGAGCCACTTGGGAATTCGGTCCGAGGACTCGGCGCACAGGCGAGCGACGGTATCGCGGATCTCGGGGTTGGAGAACCGCTCGATCAACGTCTTCTTGTAGTCGGTCAGATCGATGCCGGGGACCGGCTGCAGCGTCGGGGTCGCCTCCTCGTCCATGTAGGCGAGCAGGAAGTCGGCGAACAGCGAATCCTGGCACACCTCGTGGACGAGTCGATAGCCGCTGAGGTAGCCGAAGTACGCGAGCGCCTGGTGGCTGGCATTGAGCAACCGCAGCTTCATCAGCTCGTAGGGGGTGACGTCCTCGACCACCTGCACGCCCACCTCTTCCAGCGGTGGACGGCCGAGGGTGAAGTTGTCCTCGAGCACCCACTGTGTGAACGGCTCGCCCGCAACGGGCCACTGATCGTCGATGGCGTAGCGCAGCGAAAGTTGCTCGGTCACTTCCGGTGTCGTGACCGGCGTGATGCGATCGACCATCGAATTGGGGAACGCGCCTTCGGCTTGGATCCAGTCGGCCAACGCCGGATCCTTCAGGCGCGCGAACGCGGTGAACGTCGACTGCGCCATGTGTCCGTTGCCCTCGATGTTGTCGCAGGACATGATGGTGAACGGTGCCATTCCGCGGCTCTTGCGTCGAGCCAACGCTTCGATCACGAGCCCGAATGTCGTTGCGGGAACAGCACCGTCGGCGAGGTCGGCGACGATGGCCGGATTGTCGGCGTCGAACTCGCCCGTCGTCGCGGAGAAGTTGTAGCCACCCTCGGTGATGGTGAGCGAGACGATCTTCGTGGTGTCGGCGGCCATCTTCTCGATCACGGCCTCGGCGTCGTCCGGTGCGAAGAGGTACTCGACGATGGAACCGATGACGCGGGTGTCCCACGTGCCGTCGGAATGCTTGAGCGCCAACGTGTACAGGCAGTCCTGTGCTTGCATGACGTCGTTCATTCGTCGGTCGCCGGGCAGTACGCCGACGCCGCAGATTCCCCAGTCCAGCGCCTGCCCCTGCTGCAACAGACGGTCGACGTACATCGCCTGGTGGGCGCGATGGAAGCCGCCGACACCGAAATGCACGATGCCGACCGTCACCTCGGATCGGTCGTACGTCGGAACCGCGACGTCCTCGATGAAGTCGGCGAGGTTCTGCGAGTTCAACTTCATGCGTCGTTCTCCTTCGAAAGTCCTGGAATCACTACGGCTTTGATGCTTCCGGGTTGCCTGTCCGCGTTCAATGCATCCTCGACGCCATCCAGCCCGAATCGCGCCGTCACCATCGCGTCGAGATCCACCATGCCCGACGCCACCAGCGAGCGTGCGATCGGCCATGTGTTGGCGTAGCGAAAGACGCCGGTGAGCAGCAATTCTCGGTTCTGGATCAGCGAGATCGGCAGCGGGTAATCGGATCCGCCCATGCCGACGAGGACGACCGTGCCTGCGGGCCGGACCGCGTGGATGCCGTCGATCACGGCTCGGGCCGCACCGGACGCGTCGATGAACGCATCGACCGTCAGGGAGCGCACGTCCTCGGCGGCGGGGTCGAGCACGCGAGTCGCGCCGAACCTCTGCGCGTTGGCCCGGCGGGAAGCGTCGATGTCGGTGACGATCACCTCGGTGGCACCGAATGCGCGAGCGACCTGTGCGGTGACGAGCCCGACGGGCCCCGCTCCCGCGATGAGCACGCTCGAGCCCGCGGAGATCCGCGCTTTCTGGGCCGACGCGATGCCCACCGACAGCGGTTCGAAGAGCGCAGCAGCCTCGTCGGAGATGTCGTCGGGGACGTCGTGGGCGAATGTCGATTGGATCAGTACGTACTCGGCCAGCGCGCCGTCGATCGGCGGCGTCGCGAAGAATTCCATGGCCGGGCAGAGGTTGTAGCGGCCGGCGCGGGACTGGGCGCTGGTGGGGTCCGGTCGCTGCGGTTCGATGGACACGCGCTGCCCGACGCGGGTGTCGGAGACGTCGTTGCCCACGGCCACGATGACGCCCGCGGCCTCGTGTCCGAGGACCAGGGGGCCGTCGACCACGTACTCGCCGATGCGCCCCTCCCGGTAGTAGTGCGCGTCGGAACCGCACACCCCGACCGCCGTGACCTGTACGAGGACCTGATCGGGCGCGGGGGTGGGGACGGGCCGTTCTTCGAGTCGTATCTCCTGTGCTGCGGTGAGGACGCTGGCCTGCATGGACTGTGGCACGGGTCGCCCGCCGTCGGGGGGTGTTGTGTAGATCACACCTTAATGTTAGCTTAGTGAGCAGATGAACACGAGCTGAGCATCTGCTCATAACTTGGGAGGCGAAATGGATGGATCGTCATCCGGTCCAGCGGGGTCGAAGTCTCCGCGGTCCGGAGAGGATCTGCGCCTGGCTCTGCGCGCCGCAACCATGTACCACCTCGAAGGCGCGACTCAGGCCGAGATCGCCGTGAAGCTCGGTGTCTCACGCCCCACGGCAGGGCGGTTGGTTGCACGCGCTCGCACCCAGGGACTGGTGACCATCGAGATCAACGTTCCCGACGACCTGCAGGGCACCGTGCACGCCGACATCGAGCGTGAACTCGAAGCGCAGTTCGGGCTGACCGAGGTGCTCGTCGTCTCGGACGTCATCGACGGCACGGACGCCGGCTACGGTTCCCTCGGCCGGGCAGCGGCGACGCTGCTCTCTCGTCGGCTCCAGGACAAGGATGTGCTGGGCTTCACCTGGGGACCCGAGACGGTGGCGGTCGCCAGCTCGCTCAAGACCAGGTCCACCAAATGTGCTGCGGTGGTGCAACTCGACGGTTCCATCACCTCGGCCGATTACCAGACCGGCGTCGAGTACACACTCGGACGGTGCGCTGCGTACCTGCAGGCGACACCCGTCAGACTCAATGCGCCGCTGTATGCCGATCAGGCGACTGTCGTTGCGTTGGAGCAGGACTCCGTGATCTCTCGCGCCCTCAAAGCCGGGACCGATGCCGATGTGATGATGTACGGCATCGGTCCCGTTTCCACGTCCACCACATTGTTCGAGGGCAGCTTCATCGACCTCGAGGTGCTCGACGAACTGCGGCGACTCGGTGCGGTCGGTGAGATCGGCGGACGGTTCTACGACGCCGACGGCAAGGACACCGGAGGATCACTCCCCGGCCGAACCGTGTCGGTGGGGCTCGACGCCATCAGGGCATGCGATCGGGCGGTGCTCGTCACGGGCGGAAAACGAAAACACGAAGCGCTGCTCGGTGCACTGCGCGGTGGACTGGCATCGATCTTGGTCACCGACATCGAAAGTGCGCGTTGGCTTGTGGATCGATCCACATCAGCGTCGAATGGAAAGGTATCTCAGTGAAAGTTCTACCGAAGGTGGTTGTCGCGACCTCGCTCGCGACGACCTTGGTGGTGTCCGGATGTGCCGGTGCCGGCTCGTTCGGTGGTGATGGTGACGGTACGACGGTCACCGTCGCGATCGTCTCGAATTCGCAGATGTCCGATGCCATTTCGCTTGCTCCGGAGTTCGAGGCGGAGAACCCGGGTATCAACCTGAAGTTCGTGTCGCTCTCGGAGAACGAGGCCCGAGCCAAGATCACGGCCTCGGTCGCGACCGGCGGCGGTGAGTTCGACGTGGTGATGATCAGCAACTTCGAGACCCCGCAGTGGGCCGAGAACGGTTGGCTGACCAATCTCTCCGAGTACGCCGACGCCACGCCGGGCTACGACGAGGACGACTTCATTCCCACGCTGAAGGAGTCGCTGTCGTACGAGGGCAGCATGTACTCGGTGCCGTTCTACGGTGAATCGTCGTTCCTGATGTACCGCAAGGATCTGATGGAGCAGGCCGGTATCGACATGCCTGCCGAGCCCACCTGGCAGCAGGTGGCCGACGCCGCAGCCGCTCTCGACAGCCCGGGCCTGTCCGGAATCTGCCTGCGCGGCAAGCCCGGATGGGGTGAGGTGCTCGCACCGCTCAACACGGTCATCAACGCGTTCGGCGGCCGCTGGTACGACGAGAACTGGAACGCCCAGCTGAACAGTCCCGAGGTACGCGAAGCCGTGCAGTTCTACGTCGACACCGTGCGCGAGCACGGGCAGGCCGGCGCGGCGACCAGTGGGTTCAGTGAGTGCGGAACGCAACTCTCCCAGGGCAACACCGCCATGTGGTACGACGCCACCTCGGCCGTCTCGGTCCTCGAGGACCCGTCGTCGAGCAACGTCGTCGGGCAGATCGGTTACGCCAAGGCCCCGTCGGCGGCCAAGGGCGACAACGGTTGGCTGTACTCCTGGGCGCTGGGCATCCCCAAGACCAGCGAGGCACCCGACGAGGCATGGAAGTTCGTCTCGTGGATGACCAGCAAGGAATACCTGAACAAGGTCGGTAACGAACTCGGTTGGGAGCGTGTGCCTCCCGGAAGTCGACTCTCGACCTACGAGATTCCCGAGTACGCGGAGGCGTCGGCGGCCTACGGTCAGCTGACCCTCGACTCCATCGACAGTGCCGACCCGAACGACCCCACCGTGGATCCGGTTCCGTACACCGGAGTCCAGTTCCTGACCATTCCGGAGTTCCAGGACCTCGGTACCCGGGTCAGCCAACAGATCAGTGCCGCGATCGCCGGACAGATCAGCGTCGACGACGCGCTCGACCAAGCGCAGCAATACGCCGAAGTGGTCGGCAGGACGTACCAGGAGGACCAGGGATGACCACCACCGAAGAACGGACGGCTCCGGCCGAACCGGAGAAGTTCGTACCGAGACCGAGAACGATCTCCAAGGCAGAGGGGTGGCGTCGACGCGGACCACTGTTGCCGGCGTTGGTGTTCGCCATCATCGTCACCCAGATCCCGTTCCTGTTCACGCTGTACTACTCGACGCAGTCCTGGAACCTCGTTCGTCCGGGTTCGCGTGAGTTCAACGGTCTGAACAACTACATCGACGTGTTCCGCGACAGTCAGTTCCGCGAGGTCGCGATGAACACCGTGATCATGATCGTCGGAACCGTGATCATCTCGGTGGTCCTCGGCCTGGCCCTCGCTCTGCTGCTCGATCGAAAGTTCATCGGACGCAGCCTGATTCGCACGCTGCTGATCACCCCGTTTCTCGTCACCCCGGTCGCCGGTGCGCTGATCTGGAAGACGACGATGTTCGATCCTGTCTTCGGCCTGATCAACTTCGCGCTGAGCCCGTTCGGAGTCGGTGAGATCGACTGGGTGTCGCGGTTCCCGCTGGCCGCGGTCATGACGAACCTCGTGTGGCAGTGGACGCCGTTCATGATGCTGCTGATCCTCGCCGGCCTGCAGTCCATGCCGAAGGACATCGCCGAGGCTGCGCGTGTCGACGGGGCGGGCCCGTTCAAACTCTTCCGTGAGTTGACGTTGCCGCACCTGCGCCGCTTCATCGAACTCGGCACCGTCCTCGGTGCGATCTATCTGGTCAACACCTTCGACGCCGTCTACATGATGACCTCCGGTGGACCGGGAGTCGCGTCGGCGAACCTGCCGTTCTACATCTACCAGCGTGCCTTCCTCGGCTTCGACATCGGTCAGGCCGCGGCCATGGGCGTCGTCACCGTGGTGGCAACCATCGTTCTCAGCACACTGGCGCTGAGACTGATCTTCAAGAGCTTCAGCGCAAACGAGGAGGCGGCGTGATGAGCACGGCAACCACGAGCAAGAAGAAGGCCGTCGCGCAGACCTCCGACGGGCAGGAGATCCGGAAGAAGAGCAAGTGGGGCCCGGGCACGATCTGGTCGTTCGTTGCCTGGGTGGCCGGTATCGCTTTCTTCTTCCCGGTTCTCTGGATGGTGATCACCGGCTTCAAGCAGGAGGCCGACGCCTACTCCAACCCGCCGAAGCTGATCTTCACCCCCACCCTCGATCAGTATCGGGGCGTCCTCGAGAGCGGCATCGGCACCACCCTGCTGAACTCGGCGTTCGCGACGATCGTCTCGACGATTCTCGTTCTGCTGCTGGGTGTTCCGGCAGCCTTCGCGCTGTCGCTGCGGCCGGTGAAGAAAACCCAGGACGTGCTGTTCTTCTTCATCTCCACCAAGATGCTGCCCGTCGTGGCCGTCATCGTTCCGCTGTACGTCATCGTCGGTGACATCGGCATGCTCGACAACATCTGGGCACTGGTGATTCTCTACACCGCGATGAATCTGCCGATCGCCGTGTGGATGATGCGCTCGTTCTTCATGGAGGTGCCGTCGGAACTGCTCGAGGCCGCCAGCATGGACGGTGCGTCGCTGTGGACGTCGGTCCGCGAGGTGATCCTGCCGCTCGTCTCTCCCGGTATCGCAGCGACGTCGTTGATCTGCGTGATCTTCTCGTGGAACGAGTTCTTCTTCGCCGTCAACCTCACTGCCGTTCAGGCCCAGACGATTCCGGTGTACCTCGTCGGATTCATCACCGGCCAGGGCCTGTACTGGGCCCAGCTTTCCGCCGCTGCGACGTTCGCAGCACTCCCCGTCGTCCTTGCCGGATGGTTCGCGCAGAACAAGCTCGTGCGCGGTCTGTCCTTCGGCGCCATCAAATAGGAGAAAGTCTCATGGCTGCAATCACGTACAAGAAGGCATCCTGCGTCTACGAAGGTGCCGATTCGCTCGCCGTCGATTCCCTCGACCTCGACATAAAGGACGGCGAGTTCGTCGTCCTGGTCGGACCGTCCGGCTCCGGCAAGTCCACCGCACTTCGGATGCTCGCCGGCCTGGAGGAGATCGACGGTGGCGCAATCGAAATCGGCGGCAAGAACATGGTGGGCGTCCCCTCCAAGGACCGCGACATCGCCATGGTCTTCCAGAACTACGCGCTCTACCCCAACAAGACCGTCGGCGAGAACATGGGCTTCGCGCTCAAGATGCGCGGAGTGAGCCTCGAGAAGCGTCAGGCACGCGTGGCCGAAGCGGCCCGTCTGCTCGATCTCACCGAGTACCTCGATCGCAAGCCCGGCAAGCTCTCGGGTGGCCAGCGTCAGCGAGTTGCCATGGGCCGCGCCATCGTTCGTGAGCCGCAGGTGTTCTGCATGGACGAGCCACTGTCCAACCTCGACGCGAAACTGCGAGTGCAGACGCGCACGCAGATCGCGGCGTTGCAGCGTCGGCTCGGCACCACGACGGTCTACGTCACCCACGATCAGGTCGAGGCCATGACCATGGGTGATCGCGTCGCCGTCCTGCGCGGTGGCAAACTGCAGCAGTTCGCCTCTCCCACAGACCTGTACGACCACCCCGTCAACGCGTTCGTCGCAGGATTCATCGGCTCCCCGGCGATGAACCTGATGACGGTACCCATCGGCTCGGGCGGCGTGCAGATCGGTAAGTTCCTGCTCCCGCTCGAGCGCGATGAGCTGACCAAGCTCGCGAGCCTGGGGATCGACGAGGTCACCATCGGAATGCGGCCCGAGAACATCGGCATCGTCCACGGCGGCGGCGAGGGCTTCGAGGGCAAGGTCGATCTCATCGAGGAGCTCGGCAGCGAGTCGTACGTGTACGCGCACCTCGACGACCCGAAGGTGAAGGGACTCGACGGGGGACCCGTGTCGTTGGTTGCCCGTTCGGCAGTGCGTGCCCCGGCGAGGATCGGCGAGAGCATCGGACTGAAGCGCCTCGACGGTGCGATTCACCTCTTCCACCCGGAAACAGGTGAGCGCATCTAGCGCGGCTGGTACGGCGCGTTCCGAGAGAGGATCAGCGCCGTCAGAAGGGCGGCACCCCAGAGCAGGAAGATGCCGTCGAAGAACAGGTGGCCGTACTTGACGCTCCGGTTCTCGTCCGAGGCGATCAATCCGATCACCGCTCCGACGAACGATGCTCCGCCCCAGAGAATCAGCAGCACCGAGCCGGGCCAGGATATGCCGAGGACGATTGCCGGCAGCCTGGTCCGGTTCTGTGCTGCCAGGCGCGGCCGGTTCATGTACGCGAGGGCGGGAAGAATTGCCGCTGCAAGTTTGACCAGCGTGAGCACCAGCAGTGCCGTTCGTGCAGTCTGCGGTTCGGTCTCGACCCACTCCGTGGCGAATGATCCGACGGTGTTCAACATCCATCGGCCACCTGCGGCCCAGTAGCCGGAAAACGCGGCGTGCACTATCCCCAGTGCACCTGCGATCGCGAAGTATCCGATGGCAACGCTGATCGAGGCTAGCCGAGTTCTCACCCCCGTTCAGGGGTAGCGAGGGATTGTTCATCTCCCCTACCGTGGCGGTGATGAGCATCACAGGCTACGGAGGAAGCATGGCCGAATCGGCACATACGGCATTCAGGAACGCTCGCGACCTGCTGCTCGACTCCTACGGTGAGTACGACCGCGCCGTAGAGACTTTCGAGTGGCCGTCGTTCGGTGAGACGTTCAACTGGGCCATCGATTGGTTCGACGCGATCGCCCGTGGCAACGACGGCACTGGGCTGTGGATCGTCGAAGAGGACGGCAGCGAGGCCAAGTACAGCTTCGACGACATCGCGCGTCGTTCCGATCAGGTCGCCAGGTGGCTCGAGCAACAGGGCATCGGCCGCGGCGATTCGGTGATCCTGATGCTCGGCAATCAGGTGGAACTGTGGGAAGCGATGCTCGCGGTGATGAAACTGGGCGCGGTGTTGATGCCGACCACCACTGCCATCGGGCCCGCAGACCTGACCGACCGTGTGGTGCGCGGCAATGCGCGCGCGGTGATCGTGAACCCCTCGGACACCGGCAAATTCGACGATGTACCCGGGGACTACCTGCGCATCGCCACCTCCGCTCGAGATGGTTGGGTCGACTACGCCGAGGCTCGTTCTGTCGAGGCCGCGCCGTTCGAGTCCGTGACGGCTCCCACCGACCGTCTTCTCATGTACTTCACCTCCGGAACCACCAGCAAGCCCAAGCTCGTCGAACACACTCAGATCTCCTATCCCGTCGGGCATCTGAGCACCATGTACTTCCTCGGTCTGCGGCCGGGCGACGTGCACCTGAACATCAGCTCGCCTGGGTGGGCCAAGCATGCGTGGAGTTGTTTCTTCGCGCCGTGGATCGCCGAGGCGACGATCTTCATCTACAACTACGGCAAATTCGACGCGAAAGCGTTGCTCGAGCAGATCCGCCGGGCCGAGGTGACGACGTTCTGTGCTCCACCGACCGTGTGGCGCATGCTGATTCAAGCCGACCTCGCCGGTGGCGGTGGTTCGCTACGCGAGGCCATCGGAGCAGGTGAGCCCCTCAACCCCGAGGTGATCTCGCGGGTGCAGCAGGAGTGGGGCCTCAATATCCGCGACGGGTTCGGCCAGACGGAAACCACTGCGCTGGTTGCCAATACACCCGGCGCGGTACTCAAGTCCGGCTCGATGGGGAGGCCGCTGCCGGGCGTACCGGTGGTGATCGTCGACCCCACCACCGGCGAACTCGCCGACGAGGGCGAGATCTGCCTCGACCTGGCGCAGCAGCCGTTCAACCTGATGACCGGATATCTCGGCGACCCCGAACGCAACGCCGCTGTCATGGCCGACGGTTACTACCACACCGGCGACGTCGCATCGCGGGACTCCGAGGGCTACATCACCTACGTCGGCCGCACCGACGACGTGTTCAAGGCCTCGGACTACAAGATCTCCCCGTTCGAGCTCGAAAGCGTGCTCATCGAACATCCCGCCGTGGCCGAGGCCGCCGTGGTGCCCGCCCCCGACGAGACGCGACTGGCCGTCCCCAAGGCGTATGTGGCATTGGCGTCGGGCTGGGAACCCAACGAGGACACCGCGTTCGAGATCCTCAAGTACGCCCGCGAGCACCTTGCCCCGTTCCTGCGGGTGCGCCGCATCGAGTTCTTCGAGCTACCGAAAACCATCTCGGGCAAGATCCGCCGAGTGGAACTGCGCGCCCGCGAGGACGCAGCCGTCGGACCATTGGAAACCGAGTGGCGCGACGACCAGTTCCCTGCACTGAAGAGGTGATGTGGCTGTCCACTATTTGCGGTGGGAGGCGGGATCCCGATTCTCGAGGCGAATAGTGGACGCTCAGGTCACTTGCCCCAGAACCGTTCGAGGACGCCGAGCACCTCTTCGGATGCGGCCATCGTCGTCGCGTGGTCGAATCCGCGGATGACGTGCAATTCGGAGTTCGGTACCAGCGCCGCGGCAGCTCGGGTGTCGTCGAGCCTGGTGCCGTCCTGACTGCCGACGTAGAACAGCGACGGCTGGGTGAACTGCTGCAACGCGTCGTCGGGTAGGCCGGGATCGGCGTCGGACGCCCGAATGTATGCGGCCATGGCCTGGGCGTCGTTGGCGGAGAACACCGCTCGCGTACCGGCATCGATCGGAAACATGCGGTGGCTGTTCCATGCCTCGAGGAACCCGTCCATGCCGCCCTGCTCCAACACGTCTGCGCATCCGGGGTAGAACAGGCGATCGAACGCGCCGGCCTGAGCGCCGTGACTACCGCCGCCGACGGCCAGTGATCGCACTCGCTCGGGAGCTGCTGCCGTCAGCGCCAACCCGGCCCGAGCCCCGAACGAATACCCCAGATAGTCGACTGTCTCCGCGCCCACCGCGTCGAGCACCGCCGTGAGATCGCCGACGATGGAGCTCATCGCATACGCGTCGGGAGTGCGGGGCTTCTCGCTGCGGCCGTGCCCGCGACTGTCGATCAGAATCAACTGCCGAGCCCCGCGCAGCGCCTTCACATAGCCGAACGTCCGCCAGATCGTATGCGTCAGAAAACTGCCGTGCACCATCAACAGCGGCGGCCCGGACCCCACCACCGTGTACGCGATCCGTGTCCCATCGTCTGCATTCGAGGCGTACTCCACCCCGCAATCCTCCCGAACGAAGTCCACTGAATGTGACATTGACCCCCAAAAAGGCCACTGGATGTCACATTGACTCCCCACTGGCGGGCGTTTGTTCGGCGGACTCGGGAGACTCGACGGTCGGGGGGGAGTGTCAGATTAACGGTGGATCCGACCTTGGCGTCGGTTAGTTTCCGTTCGGGGTGATGCGTCCTTCGAAGGTG